>NZ_JAJAFY010000015.1:0-91809 GCF_025384885.1 Photorhabdus kleinii | reverse complement strand
TTATCTCCGATATAAAAAACCTTTTCTACTTATTAGTGCTTTTCACATTTAACAGAGATTAACTTGTACATTAAGTTTAAGGTTTAATTCTTATTTACCATTATAACCTTTTTACATTTTCATTATTTTTCATCGAGGTACTTTTTAACTACAGATACTTCGGTTGACCAAATCAAGCTTAATCGCACTTTAACTCACTTTCCAAACATACCGATTAAACACCTTTTCGGTCAATCCCAACCAAAAAGCGAGTACTTTACCCGCAATCTGCGGCTCCCTTCATTTTTAAGGGAGCCCGTTTTAATCATTCTTTAATGTGAACAGATTTACCATTAAAGGTAACAACCTGCCCGGTTATAGCTTTGTAACGTTTACGGGTTTCTATCTGACCGTTTACTTCAACCAGACCTTCAACAATAACCGCTTTAGCACTAGCGCCGCTTTCGCTCCACCCTTGAAACTTCAACAGATCACATAGCGCCACATGAGGATGGCCTTCTAAATAAAAAATTTCCATTAACAACCTTCAATTTTTTCCACATCATGGTATTCCTCGCAGGCTTGCAAGGTATTCTGGATAAGTGTCGCGACTGTCATTGGGCCAACCCCCCCTGGAACCGGAGAGATCCAGCTTGCACGCTCTGACGCGGTTTCAAAATCAACATCGCCGATGACTTTTCCATCTTCCAGACGATTAATTCCGACATCAATAACAATAGCGCCAAGTTTAATCCATTCACCAGGGATAAAGTTTGGTCTACCAACCGCCACAATGAGCAAATCTGCGTGCTCCACATGGTGGCGTAAATCTTTAGTAAAGCGATGAGTCACCGTGGTGGTACAGCCAGCCAATAACAACTCCAGGCTCATTGGGCGACCAACAATATTTGAAGCGCCGATAACGACGGCATTCAGCCCATAAGTATTAATTCCACAACGCTCAAGCAACGTTGCGATACCGCGCGGAGTACAGGGACGCAGCTTTGGAGCGCGTTGACACAAACGACCAATATTATAGGGATGGAAGCCATCAACATCCTTATCAGGCTGGATACGTTCCAGAACTTTGACATTATCAATACCGGCAGGTAAAGGGAGCTGAACCAAAATACCATCAATTTCTGAATCATTATTAAGCTGATCGATAAGATTCAACAACTCGGCTTCACTGGTGGTATCTGGCAGGTCATAGGAACGGGAAACAAACCCGACTTCCTCACAGGCACGGCGCTTGCTTGCGACATAAATTTGAGAAGCCGGATTTTCGCCGACTAAAACAACGGCAAGACCAGGAGCGCGTCTTCCCGCAGCAACACGTTGTTGAACACGCACTGCGACTTCACTTCTGATTGTCTGCGCAATCGTTTTCCCGTCAATAATTTTTGCTGGCATGTACGAATAAATCCATAAATCAAACATTGGGATACTGCCTATTTTGTCAGAACATGAACGTGCTGTCAGTTTTATTGATAATCAGAAAATAGCCAGATGAAGATTTATAAGCAGAAAAGCCATTGACTCAATGGGTTTCACCGTATAATCTCTCCCCGCGTCAAAGCATTACTGATGCAGCTCATGTCTCAAAATGCGCCCTTAGCTCAGCTGGATAGAGCAACGGCCTTCTAAGCCGTAGGTCACAGGTTCGAATCCTGTAGGGTGCGCCAGTAAAATCAAAGAGTTACCCGCATTTCTGCGGGCGCTGTTAGGAAAACGGATGCTCTAACAGGTGCTGTTAGAGTTTTGTTCTTTTACCCATGCCTCATATATATTTTCAGACCACCCAATGAAACGTCCCTCCTGGAGTTTTTTCTGGCTTAGGGAATTCATTCCGCTTTGCCCACATTCTCCACAATGTGGGGTGGCTTTTCCCCGTCAGCCTGCACATTTCTTTAAGTCCAATGTACCTTGTTGCCATTCGCTTACTCCTTTCTATAACTAACCGCCAAAACTGCTTTAGCCACTAATATCAGAATTACTTCATCTTCCCATACAGCCTCAAATATCAGACTACTTATCTCCCAAACTTATCACCCTAGTTCTTAGGTAATACAGGATATCATAGGAACGTTCGTTTAATATTTAAATTGAACTGATTGTTATTATAAATAATAACATAATTACCCAAATCTATTTTCACACTTCCTTGCCAATATCTAGAAAGTATTATTATCAACTTTCATTACAATATTTTCGCATATATCTCTCTGAGCTAACGAATATAATTCTACAAAACAATGACTACAGCGCACTGAATCATTGGTTAACGGATATTCACTAAATAACTTATGGGATACTCTGGAATTGTACCTTCATAAATAACACATTCTGCTTTTCAATCAACTTTATCTTCCCAGTCAACCCCATTTTCTGTTATAGAAAACCGACAAATTCGGCTAAATCTCTAATTTGCTCTGCACTTATTAGTCTAATTCAGCACATAAAAATAAAAGACTAATGATAACTACTATAATTAACATTTTAATTTTTAAAGTTTTTAACGTAAGAAATATCTCTATTTTGCACAATTAATCACAAAATAGAGATATACTTGAGATTTGATGAAATTTTTTAAATACTCTCTAACTTACCTTTCGGTAATAATGCGATTTCTTTACCTAGATGACATTCTTTCCATCTTTTTATTAGGGTAGCCACACATGGATTTCCTGCTAATTGATTCATACGAACCCAATCTACATCTAGTAAAGCACACAGTAGTGCAACATCTAATTTACCTTGCAGGGCATGCCATTGCCTGATGCTAGGTTGTCTCTGAAGCTGAGCCTTAGGTGAAGATAAACCACCAACAACAAAGTAGTGTTGTTCATTGTCATACCACAATCGTTGTATTCCCGGAACATTTCGCAACCAACCTTTTATATCTTTCAATGGCTTATCAAAAACCCGAGATAAAAGGCTATCCCATGACGAGATAAGCGAAGTACTAGCTGTCTTTTTAGGCTGAGCATTTCCTTTCAAAACCGAGTTCTGCTTTTTTAACCACCTTGAAAAAACTGCTTGCTTAATTGTTTTGTAATCTGTCTTATCAATATTATTCCGCATCAAATCCGCTAATTCATTATTCCAATATCCGACTAGTTGAGGCAACTCTTTATTAAGCGTAGCCGCTTTTCCTTGGCTAATTTCTCCTTCTTCAGTTAACTCTCCTATCTGCTGAATGAGCACTTCTAGATCAGGTAACAACCATTGATATACAAGATGTTGTTGAACTTGCTTATTCATATCTGACAAAACATCGGTCATCCCCTTAGGTAACATATGTGGCGTGTCATACTTCGGATCTTGCAAAATAATTGACACCCGCTCATTTGCTAATTCCTTACTCAAAATAATAGTTAAGCGTTTCACAAAACGCCGAACTTTCTCTACTTCGGTCTCAAACCTATCCATCACTTCCTGAGGACGGTAACTATATGGCCACTTTTCTTCTAATAATTCTAGCAGTTTAACTACAGATGTATCGAATTTTTGGAGCCATTGGTCACAGACTTTTACTAATTGTGGATCAGTAGGGTTAAAAGGTATCAAAACAGGACGATCTTGATTAACGGTAAAGAAATAGCCATCGGTAATGATGGCCATCCTTTCATTAAGACATTCCACCTGTTTAGGCAATAATTCAGAAACCCGCACCTCAGGACATAGCAATAGCTGTTTTAGCAATAATTCTTTAACACTAATTTCGAGATTCCTCACTAACATCTCTTGATATTCTTTTCCATTGATTTCAGAGATCCCATAATTAAAGTACTTCTGTTCAAAATCTGGATAAAGAATAAATTTACCTGTTTCTTTTTCCTCAAATTCCATCAATAAACCAGATTCTATAGCATCACCCATAAAATCATTGGGGTTAACGTTAATGTGTTGGACAGCACATTTAGAACGCAGGGGCTCGCTCAAAGGATACCTGTCATCAACTATCCCAGAAGTCTGATCTAATAAGATCAATATCCGACTATCGCTGCTAGGCTCATAGTCTTGTATATTCTCAATACCAATATCTTCTAACCAATTAAACCTTACATCTATTCCTTTCGAGTTCAATAGCATAGTAAATAGATTCAAAAAAGAACTAGTATCCACCTTATCGGATACCCTAAGATCAATAATATCTACTTCCCCATTTAGCGATATGCTTTGAAATGCGGAAAGATTCTTCAGCTGTTTATACTTTGTCTTAATAGGAAGAGGTTGAAGTTTGAGAACTTTTGGCTTTAGCTTGAAACCAAACTCATAAGCTCGTTGAATGAATTCATCTTGAACTGGTTTAAGGATAACAGGCCAACTCAGTGAAAACTCTTTAGGTGAGGAGACGTCAATAAATGCGCGTTGTTTTCGTTTATTCTTTTGCTTTCTGACTTCTTTGAATGCAACACCCGGCAGCTTTCTTTCCTTAAAAGGATACCATCGCACTAATACATTACATTTATCATAAACCCATAGCGAAGTCTTTATTTGCTCCGGATTCTCATCTCCTTTTAACGGTCTTAATGGTACATTCTCATGAAAAAGTACAATTTCAGTCGTTACGCCATCCTGCAATTGCTGCGTTCGGCAATCAATTCCAATAGCATTGATACCAGAGCTCGTTTTAGTTTTCCATGTATCAGTTTTAAGTAAAGGTCTTCCTAAACTATATGAACCACGACAGTGCGTACCAAAAGCGGCAATTTTACGCATTATTAGTCGAACCCAGACAGGATTAAGACTTTGCGAATAATAAATACGTACCGGATTTATCTGAACACTATCTGAGTTGGTTATTTTCGGTGGTATATCCGACTCACTATTAAGGGAGATAAAAAGGCCAAATTGATCTTTGTAACTCTTCATTAGATATGAAAAATACCGACTATCCAGCTCATCATTGATTCTCGATTCCCACTCTTTCCAACAATAGCTCTTACTCAGTGGATAATGATAAACAACGAGCTTATTCGCCTTATCACTATCAACTTCGTCATCTCTATATATGAGATGAGATAATGGCAAGCTTCTTATAACTTCCTTCTTCAGTTCAGTCATTATCCTACCCCATTAGTTCATTCTTGATCATTCTAATTAGCCATTTAAACCCTGACGTAAACTGATTATTTTCAGAGCTAATACAGCCACTTAAAAAGAGAATATCCGCTTTTTCAATAGGCAAGGTCTGAAAGTCCACACCGAAGCCAGTCAAAGACGCATCACCACGTGACGTTATAAAATTGGCAATAATAAGCCTTACTTGGCTTCCTTCAATTTCGCGTATATTTAATAGTTTGTGCTTCAATCCCATCGGCACTTTATCTTCAGGCATTCCAGTTTCAACCCAGTAAATAAAAGTATCATCAGCATTATCCAAGCTTTCAGTTCCCCAATACTTAGCATCAACTCGATATCTAGTACCAATAACATTAAAATCATAAAGCTCTAGTAGACGAGTATCGGTCATACATTGTCTGGTACGAATACTTTCAGCATCGAGTAAAGCTCTTATCGCCTCCTCTCCCAAACGACCTTGTAAAATGCGCTGAACAACTAAAGGGTGAAATGCATATTGTTGCTCTAGTTCGCTTGCATAAGGAAACACAGATGTTCTAAACCCTTTTCTGTTGAACCAATTGAGAATTGCTGGCTGAGTTTGAATGGGGTGATACAAGCGCTGAAGGTTATATAATTTCAAACCTTCCCGTCTTTCCGCAAAAAATTGCCAAGTACCAGGGTCATACCAAACTTCTCCTGTTCTATAGCTATCAATGGGTCTTTCAAAACATGCCCAATGCTTAAGCTCACTTTCAATTCCGAATACAGATACTTTGGGTTTCCAAGAAAAATCATACTGCAATACGGCTCTCCCCAGTTCGTGCCACACTTTCTCAACCATTTCGCCGTCCATGTCACTACTCCTTGCAGCTCTAAGAGCCGGAACCAATTGATTATCAATAACCTCAACCGCTTGCTCACCGGTTTGGTGTTTCGACATCATTACACTTAATAAACTTGCTTTTTGCTTATCAAATCGATTGAGCAAAAAGTCAAATAGTTGCCTATTCAAGTCCGATATTTGATTTCGGTATTGACCATATATTGGCAAAGAAGCAAATCGCTGCAAATCATGAGCGATTGAGTCACTAAGATGAATCTCAATATTTGGAACTTCTGTCCAGGCCCGTTCAACTCGTCCTACTTGCTGTTGAATATCAGCGGCCGTATTCTTTATGTAATCTTCCGTAAACTTATACAGTGAATTCAAACGCGAAATGTCAATATTTGAATTTATCATCAATGGCATAATAAAAGATCGATGTTTCTTTCTTGATAATTCTCCTATTCGAAGTAGTTTTTCTAGATTTCTAAGTTGGAAACCTGCATGCGACATTTCATCTAACTCTTCATCAGCTGACTCGAATTTGGAAAAGTAAAAATGCCTACTTTCGAGTAAATAAAGGCAAGTTAAATCCATAGGCTTACCGCTCTCAGGCAAGAAGTAATTTAAGTTGATCCCATTCGTTGCTGATGCGATTTGAGTTAAAACAATAACAATACGTCCAGTATCAAAAGCTGCATGATATGCTTTCTCAAAACCATTCTGTTTTTGGCTTTCAGCGGTCAGCAAACAAATAAGTATCTCCTGATTTAAAGCCCGTATAGGGACAAAAATCTCAGAAAACCCGTTCAATGCATGCTGTTCAGGTAACTGGGGATAAAAATCATAATCTGATTCAAACCAAGATAAAGCATCACGGCTCGAACTTGCTTGCTCATCCAAGAGCCATTTCTTTAAATAACGAGTTGAGTTAACAAAAGCAAGATGCCCTCTATGTGTTAGATTTGAGGCAGCCTGGCGGATAATTTCCAATAACTTTAACAAAATTGACAAACGATACTTATAAGTAAACTCAGATATATTATCTTCAGGTTGTTGAAAAAACTCTGGAAACAAATGTGACTGGAACTCATCAAATTCAGATTGCCCAGATAGAGCATCAAAATTGTGTACAACAACAGACAGATCCGTTTTTCTGACGTCTGCCTTACGTTTGATCAATTCATTAATCATATTTTGTTGAAGCCTTCTATCCTCCTCTGTTTGTACATAAGGTATCGGCTTCTTAAACCATGCTTCTGGACGATTCTCAAAAGTGTTATCCAAGAAACTCACCTTAATCTCAGGGTTCCTCGACTCTGCAACATATCTGAGAGCAGACTGAATCCACCTGAGATCAAAATGCCCCAATGCACGCTCAATATACGAGGTAGCAGACATGGCAAACACCAGATTTCTGCTTGCTAATGAAACCAATAAACCTTCTGGAGTTGTTGGCATAAATGCCCGTCTTATCTGTATCCGAAGTGGGTCTAGATCAGCCTCAGCCTCATTTGGCTTGAGTAACCAATTGGTAAGACCATAAATATTAGCATGTGAATTAGGTAGAAGATTGCTTTCTCTCAACCAATCTAACTCAATCAAACTTGTTCTTGGTAGTGCGAACAAAGATAAATTTGGTAACGCGGAGCTGTAATAAGAAGGACGATAATCATTGACGGGATCAAACAACAATCGATTCAATCGAATGAGGTATTCTCTAGCCTCGGATTCATCACTCGAGAATTGAGAGAGTAATAAAGTAAATCTCCGAATATATTGCTCCATCAACCTTAAGAAATCACCGATATTAACTTCATAATCATCGCTACTCCCTATTAAAGAAACTTCATAGCCATGTTCTGCTTTACTGATCGATAATGGCTTACTAGTGACAAGATGATCCGAACGAAACAAATATTGTTGTCCAAATGGATGTCCTTGTTTATATTGCTGAAGGGGAATAACTAAGGAACGTGAATGATTCAAATCAATGTTTTTATCATGAAGTTCTTTTTCAAGGTCATCAAGAAAAGCCTGTAATTCACGATTCAATTCTGGAACAGGAGGAGTCAATACATAGCACATTCTTGAAAGTAAGCGTCGTCCCCCTTCGAGCAGTTGTCCTAAACATTCAGGAGGTTCTTGGACTAGTTGAGCCTGAGCGAGCAACATCTGCAAAATATCAGCCTGGTAATCAAATTCGTCAATAAAAATAACATGTCCTGACAGCTCAACGCTGGACATACGAACTTTCCTTTTACCGTCATAAAACGAGGAGAACATTTTCTGCGTGGTCATAATGAGTAAATGTTGTTTTTCATCATGCCAGGCAATAGCAGGAAAGACCCTCCTTATCCAAGGATGACCTCGAAACAGAGTCAGTTTCTCTATGGCTTGATAAGTTAACTTATGCTCATCACCATACTCTTTCTTAAGCTTTTTTACCGCTTTCTCCAAACAAGTCATAACTCGCAACAAATAGCGTTCAATCGATGAACAAACCTTTTTCAATTCCCTCTCTTCATACTGACGAAACTTTCTAACAACAGAAGTATCTTTGCCTCGGTATTTGAGACTACGCACAAGATTAATAACATTTCGGCATTCTTGTTCAATACGAAGCTTGATACTAAACTCACCAATAATCTTTTTTTGTGCAAGCTCATCCAGTGATAAGAATGGATCAGGTAGATTACAATCTGTCAAACCTTGTTCATGTGGAAGTGGCTGTCTTATTACTGCGCTGACAATATTTTCATCCTGTGCGTACAGTACGCTAACCTTAAACGGATTACCGTTTGTATCTGTACTAGAGACAGCATTATGATAAATATCATGTAGAATATTCCACCGGTGTGTTACCAATATAGCCTGATAACCCTCTCCCTGGATAATTTCCAACCCCGGTGGTATTCCATCTTCTTTGGACTTTCGAAATAAAGAACTACTCTTTCCTCCACCTGTTGGCCCCTGTAGAGGACATAATCCTGCAATTTCTCTTCGACCATACTCGCGATTAAATGGAGACTGTTCCGCAAGTAGGATAGCTCGCTCAAATGTATACTTTATAATTGCATTATAAGAGTCCAATATTTCATTCATCATATTTTATCCTCATTCATCTCAGATTATTGAGGTCACAGCCGCTATCAGCAACAAAACGAAAATAGCTATAAATATAGTTGGAGGCAAATACACACCAACAATTCTTTAAGTACTGGCTTATCCTACCTCAACCACAATCTCTTGTGCCCAATTATTTTCCATCAACATATTGAAGATCATATATCCATATTCTGCTTCCTATGTCAACTCCCCTAGAACAAGTTCGTTATCTAAGACAGCCTCTATATGAAAACAAAAAATATTTTCAATTATAGGAGAGTCACTCAGCTCAAACAGTTTTACATATTATCGCCACACTCTTGTTTTACTGAGCTGGCTTCTAGAGAAAGGTGAAACATCGGCCATAAATTGTTTTACTTTTGCAACAATTGTTATATAGTGACATTGGCTATTGAGAGTAGCTCTTTCATCTAAATATAAACTATAAGTATTTCGGTTTTCTGTATGCTATAGGTGAATATGGTCGGTAAAAATAATAAATTAAACTTCCGATTGGTTAATAACTATTGTATTACTTTACAGCCCTTACGGAGCACATCATTATCAACTAATCAGTGTTCAGCTTGCAGATCAGTCCAACTTAATTTTTCTGACAGACTGATAAATAAATCCAAATCCTACCTACTCCGCTAACATGACCGACTTTACCCGTTGTGCACGTAACACCTCGGCAAAATAGTGTTTTTCATTCTAGCCCAGTGGAAATATGCTTTTATTAACCTCCCAAGTACCTGTCAACCCCGATTTTAGGATTTCGGTCAATATCCATTCCATATTCGAACTATGATATTTGTCTATGCTGGATTAGGCTAATAAGTGCATTTCTCAGGAAGGGTAATCAGTTGCTATAGTAAACATCTTTCTCCCCAAAGGAAAATATACTCGGCCTATAAGCAACAGACTGAAACAGAAACTTACTTTTCTAATACCTCTTGAAATAGAAAGGTAAATGAAAATATAAATTAGCTAATCAGACAATACTTTCCAAAGGGAATCGATTTTAATAAAGTCTCAGCTAAGGAAATAAATTTTGTGGCAAACCGATTAAATCATCGTCCCCGGAAAACACGGGGTGGGAAAACACCGAATGAATTATTTAAGGGAATACGAACATGTTTACTTCCCGACTAACGATGTTGCACTTATTATGTGAATCCAAGTGTTATTAGTATCTTTCTCAAAATCCCAAAAGGAGACTATTATGACATTACAAGAAGTTGGAAAGATGAGTCTTAAAAACTCAGGTGGATTTATTGCTAGAATCCAATTTAGTTATATGGATGGCGACGGTGAAAAGCATTTAAGTAATAAAAGTAATGATATTAATCTTGGAGCAACAAAAACTGCTGACCCAAGTGATCTTGGTGTTCCTGATGGATAAGTTATCTTAAAAACACGTATTAATGTTAAAATTTTTGTATCATTCCTACAGATGCGAAGTCATTTTCTTAACAAATTATTACAAAGATATCTTCGCTGACAACTCGATTGACTTTATTAATCTGTATTCGCAAACGCGTAGCACTGTCTATTCAAAAGGAGAGCTTATGAAATCAAGAGCTGCTGTTGCATTCGGACCAGGCCACCCCCTTGAAATTATTGAAATCGATGTAGCCCCGCCCCAAGCCGGTGAAGTATTGGTCAAAATCAGTCATACCGGCGTGTGTCATACGGATGCCTTCACCCTGTCAGGGAATGATCCAGAGGGCGTTTTTCCTGTCATACTCGGGCATGAAGGCGCAGGTGTAGTCATTGAGGTTGGCGAAGGCGTCACCAGCGTCAAACCCGGTGACCATGTTATCCCTCTTTATACCGCAGAATGCGGAGAGTGCCTGTTCTGCAAATCAGGAAAAACCAACTTGTGTGTGGCTGTACGGGCAACTCAGGGGAAAGGGGTAATGCCGGACGGCACAACCCGTTTTTCCTATAAAGGACAGCCTATTTATCATTATATGGGGTGCTCCACATTCAGCGAATACACAGTCGTAGCCGAAGTATCACTGGCAAAAATCAACCCCGAAGCAAATCATGAAGAAGTGTGCCTACTGGGCTGTGGTGTCACTACCGGCATTGGAGCAGTGCACAATACCGCTAAAGTGCAGCCTGATGACTCTGTTGCCGTCTTTGGGCTCGGCGGAATTGGCCTTGCCGTGATCCAAGGAGCTCGTCAGGCAAAAGCTGGCAGGATCATTGCCATCGATACAAATCCGGCAAAATTTGAGCTGGCAAGACAGTTCGGTGCAACCGACTGCCTGAACCCAAATGATTATGACAAACCTATCCAGCAAGTTATTATCGAGATGACGGAATGGGGAGTGGATCACACCTTCGAGTGTATTGGTAATGTCAATGTTATGCGTGCCGCGCTCGAAAGTGCGCACCGTGGCTGGGGGCAATCAGTGATTATTGGTGTGGCTGGTGCTGGTCAGGAAATATCAACCCGACCATTCCAACTGGTCACTGGTCGTTCGTGGCGAGGCACTGCTTTTGGCGGTGTCAAAGGCCGCAGTCAGTTGCCTAAAATGGTGGAAGAGGCAATGAAAGGTGAAATTGAATTAAAGCCTTTTGTGACTCACACCTTTCCGCTCGAACACATTAATGAAGCATTCGAACTGATGCATAAGGGCAAATCGATTCGCACAGTCATCCATTACTAAGCTGTTCTGAGGGAGTTAAAAACCGTGCTGTAATAGGCGGTTTTTAATAAAACAGGAAACGATAGCCCCAAGTTCACCGTGAAATGAGTGAACCTGTATGTTTTACAGAGAGGAAAAAGAATGGAGAGAATTGAACGCCACGCTTGTTTTGGGGGATGGCAAGATGTTTATCAGCATGAATCGGCCGTACTTGGCTGCACCATGAATTTTGCAGTCTACCTTCCTCCTCAGGCTGAACATCAGAAATTACCGGTGCTGTATTGGCTCTCAGGCCTAACATGTAATGAGCAGAATTTCATCACTAAAGCGGGAGCTCAACGCTACGCTGACGAACAGGGTATTATCCTTGTCGCCCCAGATACCAGCCCTCGTGGTGAGAAAGTTGCAGATGATGACGCTTATGATTTAGGTCAGGGCGCCGGTTTTTACCTCAACGCAACACAAGAACCTTGGGCACCGCACTATCGCATGTATGATTATGTGGTGTCAGAGCTACCAGTACTGATCGAAGCACACTTTCCGGTAACAGCCGCTCGGGCCATTAGTGGTCACTCTATGGGCGGTCATGGCGCACTGATGATCGCGCTACGCAATCCAGATCGTTACCACAGCGTATCGGCCTTTTCACCGATTATTGCTCCTTCTCAAGTTCCTTGGGGAGAAAAAGCTTTTCGCGCTTATCTGGGTGAAGATCGTGACATATGGAAAGCCTATGATACAGTCGAGCTGTTGGCTAATAACGCCGAGCCATTGCATATGTTAATTGACATCGGTACCGATGATCCGTTTCTTGAAGAACAGCTATGTCCTGAACTGCTAAAAGATGTATGCGAAGACACTGGGCATTCCTACACACTGAACCTACGCACTGGTTATGATCATAGTTACTATTTTGTCACCAGTTTTATCGGCGAACATATCGCATATCATGCCAAGGTATTGAAGGGAACTTGTTCTGATAATCAATAAATTAGATACGAGTCCATTAATATTTTTACAATAAAGGGCGCCCAAAAACCAATATGCCAGTGATTATTTAGTCAATTTAATACGAGTTCAGACAAAAAGTTCCACACTAGGGGCATTAAGAAATTTTTTACCATATTTACCTTGGGTCAATCCTGTAGAGTAGGCCGCTGGTTTGAAGTGAGTTCTCCAGCGGCATCCCATCCCCCCTGCAACAACTTTATGAAGAGTTACTTGAACAGCTTAAAAGGGCAGAAGATATTTAGGAAACAGACTTTTCATCGGTAACAAAATGGAAAATAAGGTTCGTTATGAAAAACTGAATAATCGCCCATGCTAGATATTGGAATACAAAACACCTAATGAATTATTTTTAAATTAAAAAATTATCTTATAATTTTAGATAAAGTCATTTGCACTTATTATTCAAATGTACAGATTTTAATTAAGTATTAAGAGATAAATTATTATCATAAACTAATTAGATAATCGATTGAGGAAAAATCAGGATACCAAAAAATTTAATGAATTATTAAATCAATACGAAATTGTTTACTCACAGTGTAATTATATCGAAATTACTATGATAAACCATCGAATATGATAAATTGAATTATTACTAATTAAAACAATAAAGCCGTTATTATATAAAACAAATATCTCATTGTATTATAAAGAAAATAGTAACCAGATTAAATATCTAACGAAAAGAAATTATTTATTATTGGTACTTATCAAGATAATTTTTGCTTTTTCATAGAATACATATGATAATTATTTTTATAGCAATTTTAATGTGTTATTTATTTTACTCGTTAAGATTTATTTTTATTTAACACACCTTAGATGACTTATATAGTTGAATAACTAAATGTTATTAGTTTTTTCTCAAAAGGAGACTGTGATGACATTGCAAGAAATTGGCAAGATGAGTCTTAAAAATTCAGGCGGATTTGTTGCTAGAATCCAATTTAGTTATATGGATGGCGACGGTGAAAAACATTTAAGTAAGCAAGGTAATGATATTACTCTTGGATTAACAGATACTGTTGATCCGGGCGATCTTGGGGTTCCTGATGGATCAACAGTTTTTATGCATGTGTTTGTAGTATGGGGAAATGATAATGAAGCCCGTAAAGCTTTTTTATACAAAAAAGGAAGCCAAGTGCTTGCCAGCTACGATATCAGTGGTACGACATTAAGCAATGATCTTGGCTTGATTGATGTCTCGTAATACATATACAGGATCTTAAGAATTAAGCCTTTCAAAGCATGCATCTAATGTCTTGTCTTTACACGATTTTCTCTGTGGTGTTTTGAACGCGTTTTGGCATAAATATATTTGCGCCTTTTCCAGCCAAAAACACGTTTCCGACCACGCCCTTTGGAGCAGGTTTTCTATTATTGGCCTAAGCCAGCTCTCTGTATTTTGGGCTGCTTTAAGCAATGAGACCGCAGGGAATAATCGTCTTGCCAGCAAGCGCCTGAGCAACAAAGCCAGTAAGCTGAGCCAGATAAGCCCCGTGGCTAACGTTTCTTTCCGTGTGGTAAACCCGCGCCAATTGGTATGCGATTTGAGTTCTTTGAACAACAGTTCTATTTGCCAGCTTGCCAGCGGCAACGATAAATATCCATGATGTCACTGGCTGTAAACTCTTCCACAGGCAAATTAGTCAGCCACACGCAGAAGCGTTTTTCTTCGGCAAACCACCGACGAATAAGGCGAAACTCATAGCCATTACGCCGACAAATCAGATCCAACACCTTGACCGGAGACTGGGTGAACAGGGACAGCGTCAGATGACATTCCACGGCAGCGGCAGTGGTCTTGAACCGACAAGGGAAAACGTCAGCCAGTGCCGGATGAACTTTGAATGAACTGCCATCCTGTAAAATAACATTTTGAAATTTTGTCAGTTTTTTGGGCACAGCGACAGGCTTTTCTACCCATTGTGCCATGGCAAATCTCACCAATATTTTGACAAATTCGATGAAGGCGGCTTTACAGAGTTGATTATAAAAAGGGCGATAACTGACCTGTTGTTTTTTATCGGGGCACAGGCCATTAAATTTTTGATGTAATTGGGCAATCGACGTCACGTTACCCGTGCTAAGCGCGGCAATAAGGCTGAGGCTCAACACGCGAGGCTCGATATTTCTCACGCGCTGAATAAACCCACACTGGAAGGCAATTTTTTGCAAAGAAACGTCACTAAAGAATTGCATTAACTGATGTTTTATAGCGATAATTGTCACAGGTTTCATCCTTGATTTTGATATGAGTTTGGCGACGATTATCAGATCATAAATGAAGCCTTTTTGCTATCTAAAATATACGGTTACTGCTTAAGATCCTGTATATGAGTTAGTGGCAGAATTCTTTTTTGTGATTTCAGTTATAAAAATCCATTTGAAAAAAAATAGTTCTGTTCACCTTCAGCACAGTACTGCTATTTTAGTATTATTGTATCTTCTTGTAGAGCTTCTGTATTAAATCATTACCTATTATTCAGTTGGAAATATAGAGGTGAAGACTTGAGCAATTTTGTATTCTCGAAAAACCATCTGAATCCCTTTCAATCTCAGTTGGAGGAACTTGATTCAAAATTAGTTCCTATTGAGGGAGATGTTCCTTCAAAGTTAAAAGGTACTTTCTTTAGAATTGGTCCCGGTCGCCTGCACAGGGGAGACGAATATTATAATCATCCATTTGATGGAGATGGGATGATATTTAAAGTAACGTTCAGTGATAATGGGGTATTCTATAGAAACAGACATGTATTAACAAAGGAATACTTAAGAGAGGAAAAAACTCAAAGGTTACTATATCGCTCAGTTGGAACCGTCCCCAAAAAACTAAAACTCAGGATGAGATTTTTTATTATTAAAAATCCGGCAAATACAAATATTGTGTACCATTCTCATAAACTTTTGGCGTTATGGGAAGGAGGGATGCCACATTTAATTAATCCGGTAACTCTTGAAACAATCTCAAAATATGACTTTTCTGGAAAGCTAAGAGCACGATTTTCTTTCCTCCCCAAACTTAACCTTCGTGAAGTACCCTTTACAGCACATCCTAAAAAAATACCAGATAATGATAATTTATATGGATTTGGTGTGACATATGGTATTGGATCTAAGTTGACGCTATACAAAATAGACAATACCGGTGACATGACTGTTATATGCAACATTCCGCTTAAGAAAAGGTACTTAATTCACGACTTCATAGTGACAAAAAATTACTTTTTATTTTTTTTAGGTGGGCCGCATATAAATCTTAAGTTGAGGAACGTAATTGGCAATGAAAGCATACTTGCATCTATGAATTCACGTGAAAATGAAGATGGCAGGGTTCTTTTAGTTTCAAGAGAATGCCATGATGCGAAATTCTATGATGCAGCTCCTGGATTTATTTTTCATTTCACAAATGGCTATGAAGATGCCGATGGGAATGTGATTTTTGATGCCTCATTTTGGCGGTCATTCCCAGTATTTACACAGAATATATTTAAAAATAATAGTTCAGAACTTTGTCGTTTTACTTTATGCACTGCATCCGGGAATGTCGATAAAGAAATTTTATTCAGGGGGAATACTGATTTTCCAGCCATAAACCCTACAGTTTGTGGTAGAAAGCACAGATATGCCTGGTTCGTTTGCTGGGGGGATTCTGAAAGTGAAGAGAAATCAATAACTAAATTTGATTTTTTTGACAAGAGTGTAATAAGCCACAGTTTTGATAATGATTTGCCTGAAGAACCTGTTTTTGTAGCCAAAAAGGGTTCTGTTAAAGAAGATGATGGTTGGCTTATTTTTAAGGTTTATGTCGAAAAATTGCACTGTACAGATGTCGTGGTTTTAAATGCTGATGATCTCTCAATGGTGTGCAGATTGCGTTTGCCGCACCATATTCCAATGGGAATGCATCACTGCTGGATAAATGAAGTTATGCTGGAAGCCTAAAGCCTAAAGCCTAAAGCCTAAAGCCTGTAGTAGTAATATAAACTTATCATTGTTTTTCAAATAGTTTAGTGAAATTATTTACGTGATTCGGGAAATATTTATGAACGTTAGTACTGCACGAGTTATGAATTACGAAGAGACATTACTGGAGTTACAGAGTGCACTACAACAGCACCTAGAGCTGGTACTTCCTTCAGGAGCCCCGGATGACAAAGTCTGCGCAGCCATGCGAGAAAGTACACTAGTGTCTGGAAAACGTATCCGCCCCCTCTTATTATTGCTCATAGTCCTGGATCTTGGAGAAAACCCCTGGAAGACTGACTTTCTACAGCTGGCATCTGCAATTGAAATAGTACATGCAGCCTCATTAATTCTAGACGATCTTCCCTGTATGGATAATGCTGAGCATCGGCGCGGACGCCCAGCTATTCATCGGCAGTATGGTGAAAGTGTAGCGATCCTGGCGGCTGTAGCCTTGCTGAGCCGGGCTTTTGGTCTCATTGTAGAAACAAATCTTTCTGAATACGATAAATCTGCTTCTGTCGCCATACTTTCTCATGCAGTTGGTTTAAACGGTCTTGTCCAGGGGCAGTTTCGCGATCTGAACAATACATTATGTACAGGTAATTATCACACCATTGCGGCCACCAACGATTTAAAAACCGGTTTGCTTTTCGACGCAACATTTCAGTTAGCGGCAATTGCTGTGAATGCACCTGATATAACTCGTCAGGCATTACGTCATGTATCACAACATTTGGGGCAGGCATTTCAATTACTAGATGACTTGAGCGATGATCTAAATAATACGGGGAAAGATATGTCTCAGGATAAGGAAAAGTTAACAATGGTTACACTGCTCGGAAAATCTAAAGTGCATGAGCATTTACGCAGGCACATCAGATACATTGATAAATATTTGGCGGTAGCGTGTCGCAGAAATTTAGCCTCACGATATTTTATACGATATTGGTTTGATAAAAATATTGCGATGTTTAATTAATTTCAACCTTGGCCAAAAAAATGAAAAAGATCGATCACACTCAACGTAAAAATGAGCATCTGGATATTATATTCCATTCTCCTCAAACTGAGACCCAAGTAAAAACAGGGTTTGCTGAGTGGCGATTTCAGCATTGTGCTCTGCCAGAATTGGATCTGGACAGAATAGATCTTAAGTGTTCCCTCTTTGGAAAAATTTTGCAGGCACCATTGCTCATAAGCTCGATGACTGGAGGGGTTCATCGTGCTCATGCGATTAATCACCATCTTGCAGAAGCAGCTCAAATATTGGGAATTTCAATGGGGGTCGGGTCGCAACGTGTTGCTCTTGAAAATGAAGCAAACGATGGGCTTAGTCGCTCACTACGTCAGATAGCTCCTGATATTCTCCTTTTCGCTAATTTAGGGGCAGCCCAAATTCGTGGCGAACACGGGTTTAATTATGCTCTGCGAGCAGTACAGATGATTGAAGCCGATGCTCTAATTATCCATCTGAATCCGCTACAGGAGGCGCTGCAACAGGGGGGAGATCGTAACTGGCGCCATATTCTATATGCTATTGAACAACTCGTAACAAAACTTGGGGTTCCCATAATTGTTAAAGAAGTAGGTTCAGGTTTATCGCTGCCTGTCGCACACCAATTGGCAGAAGCTGGAGTCAGTATGCTGGATATAGCCGGAGCTGGAGGAACCAGTTGGGCAGCGATTGAAGCAGAACGAGCATCCACACCGTATCACCGCGCATTAGCTATGGCATTTGCTGACTGGGGGATCCCAACCACGACAGCACTGCGTGAAATACGCGAGGCACTTCCAAATATGCCACTGATCGCCTCTGGTGGTATCAGAAATGGTGTTGATGCTGCCAAAGCTTATTGCATGGGGGCACAATTGGTCGGCCAAGCCGCTGCCGTCATACATAGTGCAGCCCTCTCCACAGATGCAGTTATAGAACATTTCCAATTAATTATTGAGCAGATAAAAGTCGCCTGCTTTTGCACAGGAAGCACTGATATTGCTGCGCTGCGTACAGCTGTTCTGCTACCAACATGAGCTTTTCCGCTATGATTGCATATCTTTAATCTCTTTCAACAAACACAAATTTCCGTGATGTATATGACTCTTGATGAGGTTAGTAACTTTGTGATTGCCGGAGGATCAACAAAATGATGTACGACTGGGATCTGATTTTGGTGGGGGGAGGATTGGCTAACGGACTGATCGCGATGCGTCTCCAGCAGTGTAAACCACATCTCCGAGTGTTGATGATTGAAAACACAGAAACAATAGGAGGCAATCACACGTGGTCATTTCATCAACATGATCTTACTGAGGCGGAACATGGGTGGATAGCACCGCTGATCACCTATCGCTGGTCAGGTTACGACGTAATTTTTCCAGCATTTCAGCGCACATTGCCACATTCATATTTCAGTGTCACGTCCCAGCACTTTGCAAACATACTCCAAGCATATTTGGGCGAGCGTATACAGACTCGTTTATTAGTAAAGGAGCTAACTCCACAGAAGGTTTACTTACAGGACGGTTCGGCTCTAAGTGCAGGCGCAGTCATTGATGGGAGAGGCTGGCGACCAGGACCATTTATGGGGAGTGGTACCCAGGCATTTTTTGGTCAGGAATGGGAACTGGAAGAATCGCACTCTTTAACCCGCCCGATTTTAATGGATACCAGTGTGGGACAGAATACAGGTTATCGATTTATCTATGTCCTACCGTTTTCCTCAACTCGTCTGCTGATAGAGGATACTCATTACGTTGATCGGGAACCACCAGATAAAACCTTGTCACAGGCAACTATCGCAGAGTACGCGAAGAGGCATGGTTGGAAACTGGGTAAACTAGTTCGAGAAGAGAGTGGTTGTCTCCCGATTACACTTACGGGGGATTTTACCTCTTTCTGGGCACAACTAGCAGGCCAGCCCACCAGTGGGTTACGTGCAGCTTTGTTTCACCCCACAACAGGCTACTCTCTGCCACACGCTGTTCGGTTGGCAGATCGTATTGTTACTCTGCCAGAGCTTACCGATACCTCCTTATTCATTACCCTCAGGGATTACGCACGGCAGCAGTGGCAAAACCAGCGCTTTTTCCGTCTTCTAAATCGCATGCTCTTCCTCGCTGGGGATCCACAACAACGTTGGAAAGTGATGCAACGTTTTTATCAACTTTCCCCAGATCTGATTGCACGTTTTTATGCAGAGCAACTTAATTTCGTCGATAAGGCCCGGATTCTCATAGGTAAACCGCCGGTGCCGATAAAGGGTGCCCTAAAGGCAATGTTTAAACAACACAAGAAGCTTCAGGGTTTTTATCATGATTAAAGCGCTGGTAATTGGTGCTGGTTTTGGTGGGCTGGCGCTGGCAATAAGGCTCCAGTCTGCGGGAATTCCGACATGTATTTTGGAACAACGGGATAAACCAGGTGGACGCGCTTATTTTTATAAGGAACAGGGGTTCACCTTTGATGCTGGCCCCACCGTAATCACCGCTCCCAATGTCATTGAAGAATTGTTCACACAGGCTGGTAAACGTATGGCTGATTACGTCGATTTACTTCCCGTACGCCCTTTTTATCGGCTCTGTTGGGAGTCGGGCAAGATGTTTGATTACGACAATGATCAGCAACATCTGGAAACACAAATCCATACGTTCAATCCAGGTGATGTTAACGGGTATCGACGCTTTCTGGACTATTCTCGGAAGACCTTTGATGAAGGCTACCTGAAACTTGGAACAGTGCCCTTCCTCTCTTTTCGCGACATGCTGAGTGCAGCTCCACAGTTGGTACGTCTACACGCATGGCGTAGTGTTTATCGCCAGGTGGCACACTATATCAAGGATGAGAGTCTGCGCCAGGCATTTTCATTTCACTCGCTACTGATAGGAGGTAACCCCTTTGCTGTATCTTCTATCTATACTTTGATCCACGCACTGGAACGAGAATGGGGAGTCTGGTTTCCGCGTGGAGGAACCAGCGCCTTGGTCGAGGCAATGGTGAAATTGTTTACTGACATTGGTGGAAAAATTGAGCTTAATGCAAAAGTAAAACGCCTCACCACTCATGGTAATCGGGTCACAGGCGTACAATTGACTGATGGACGAAATATGACATGTGACGTTGTGGCCTCAAATGCCGATGTTATTCATACCTATAAACATCTGTTGGGTCAGCATCCGGTCGGAATGGCCCGCGCCCGAACACTGGTACGTAAACGAATGAGCAACTCACTGTTCGTGCTTTATTTTGGTCTGAACCACCACCATGCCCAATTAGCCCATCATACCGTTTGCTTTGGTCCACGCTATAAGGAACTCATCGAAGATATTTTTTATCATGACCGACTGGCGGAGGATTTTTCGCTCTATCTCCATGCCCCCTGTGTTACTGACCCATCCCTTGCTCCCCCAGGGTGCGCAAGTTACTACGTTCTGGCCCCTGTACCACACTTGGGGACAGCTAATCTCAACTGGGATATCGAGGGGCCACGCTTACGCGACCGTATTTTCGCGTATCTGGAAAAGTACTATATGCCCGGTCTGCCCAAGCAGTTAGTCGTTCATCGTATTTTTACCCCATTTGATTTTCGTGACCAGCTAAATGCCCATCTAGGTTCGGCCTTCTCCTTTGAACCGTTGCTGACACAAAGCGCCTGGTTCCGACCACACAATCGGGACAGCCGTATTGATAATCTGTACCTTGTCGGCGCAGGAACGCATCCTGGAGCGGGTATTCCCGGCGTAATTGGATCAGCAAAAACCACAGCTACATTGATGTTAGAGGATATAGCCAGATGAATCCTGCGCTACTTAAACACATTACTCAGATAATGGAGCAAGGCTCAAAAAGTTTTGCCAGTGTCACCCGACTTTTCGATACGGCAACACGGCACAACACAATGATGCTGTACGCCTGGTGCCGTTATTGTGATGATATAATCGACGGGCAAGAGTTGGGGAGACAAATAAGCAATGTTGATAAGTATGACGCCCACGAGAAACTTCAAATGCTGCAATATTTGACGAGGCAGGCTTATGACGGCTTGCCGATGACCGAACCTGCTTTTGCAGCCTTTCAGATAGTTGCTCTGAGTAATGAAATCCCTCAGCAACAGGCCTTCGAACATCTGGAGGGATTCGCGATGGATGTACGCGGCGATCCTTGCAGAACGTTAGATGACACTCTGAGATATTGTTACCATGTCGCGGGAGTAGTTGGGCTGATGATGGCAAAGGTGATGGGGGTTCGCGAGGCGAGTGTGCTGGATCGGGCCTGCGATCTAGGAATTGCTTTTCAGTTAACTAACATTGCTCGGGATATTATTGAGGACGCGAAGACCGGGCGTTGCTACCTTCCGCTAGAATGGCTTTACCAAGAAGGGCTAATGCCGGACACACTTATTTATACCGAAAACCATCCTGCGCTAGCTCGGGTGGCATCCCGATTGATTGTGGAAGCGGAGTCTTATTATACCTCTGCTCTGACAGGGCTTGCTGGTTTACCTTTGCGTTCAGCCTGGGTCATAGCTTCTGCTCATGGTATCTATCGTAAAATCGGCATTAAAATACAGCAAGCAGAAGCACAAGCCTGGAAGTGCAGACAAAAAACTAATCGTAGAGAGAAAGTTACCTTATTAATGGCCGGTGCAATGCAGGCGCTTATGTCTCGGGTGGCAATCATAACGCCACGCGATCCCAAATTGTGGCAGCGGCCTCATTAAAAATTAACACCCTTTGTTGTGTAGCACCCTGCATTTCGTCACCTAAACAGAGATGTTAACTATGAATGTCAATAATGGGTTAAAAATGGGCCTTCCACATTTTGAATGTAAGTGTCCAGCAAGCAACCGTCTCCCATGTCTGAACTCTTGTCGATAGCGTAGACGTCAACCTGTTGCAGAAGAGCATATGTTTAGGTAAAACAAGAGTGGCTGGCGCAAAGTAGGTTATTTCCCCGCAACCAGCCTTTTCCTGACATGCCACACATTCTTCCCTCTTTCGAGGTTCAAACCCATTACTGGATAAGGATTAGTCAGGCTTGTAATAGGCGCTCCAACAGCCTATGATTATCACATCTAAACATTAAAGCCCTTATTTATAAGGGCTTTAATGAATATTTTTTACATTTATTGTCTGAGGTAAATCCTAAAATGGTAGTTCACATAAACTGTCATAAAAACAACTCAACCAATTGAAAAAATTGATAATAATATCTTAGAATCCAGAAAATGTTAATTTTAAGACTATTTTAGCGAACTTTTATCGAACTCTTTTCGAAAACTGGCAGATATATGTAAGGATGGAATCTTTACACTTTTCCGACAGGGCAACCCTAAACTAATACATAACTTCTAAAGCTTTTCCCCAAGCCACCTAGCATGTCGCCCTAATCAGCATAACATCAGCAATCAGCGTCTTCTGACAGAGGCTCTTCTTCTGAAGCCTTCTGCCTAATACTCTCTTGCCGTTAAGCTTTGCTTAAGGTAAAAAGTTGAGCTTAGGATGACACAACTAAGATCAATATCTTTTCATACCGATTTAAACTTATATAATGAACACTATCAAAGTTTACAATTGAGAAAATCATGAACAATTACTTCAATATGAGAGTCCATCAAATGATACGGGCGCGGCATATCGCCGCACTCATTCATTGGAGTAAATTCAATTGGTTAGAAGCAGAGCATGGCGGCGCCATCAAATTGTTCGTTTAAAAGCTAAGCGAGTAAAGTATCTTCTGTCAGTGCACCAAACTCATAACGATATAGGGAAAGTTTATACCACTCCCTGCCCATGTTCCTGTTACCTTTGCGGACACCAACGGATACATCATGGTCAGAATATTCAAGAGCGACGAGCGCGACTGCTGTTCACATAACACCGTTTTCCAATAAGATGACACGGTGCTGGATAAGTAGTAAAACCAAAATACATATTCAATACCGTGTACATCATAGTAGATTGAAAACCTAAAGGCTTTTTATTTCCAACTTCCTGAAAAATTGGCATTTTTAGAGCTTGGAGCATGTAAAGGCTTTTTCATTTTTACTGTCATGGGGAATGGGAAATCCACACCCAGCATTAAGGCTTCACCTTGTCCTAAAACAGGAAGAAAAGAGGCAGAACGCTGATCAATTGCACCTACAGCCTTTTTAACAATATCCTGGTCAAGCTGATTAGTTAGCCTATGTACTATAAGAGTACCTATCTGACTCAAAACATCTTCTGGAATATCACGTGGGCGCTGAGTTGCGATAATGGTATTTAAACCATATTTTCTACCTTCTTTGGCTATATTTCCAAATGCATCCAACTCAAACTTGTTTGAATCCTCACCTACTTTTTTATTCAAGAATTGATGTGCTTCATCAATAAATACCAAAAGAGGTTTTTCATGACTTATAAGTCCTTTTCTAGCAACAGAAAGAAGTTTTCTTCCGATTGCATTAACAAGTATTTCACGAGAGTTCGCTTCAAATGGCACTTCAGATAGATCTAACCTGATAATTTTTGATTTACTGTCAACCCCGCAAAACTCGTCGATTAGATTAGGTATTGTTTTAAGTGTATGATCAACATCGATCATCCATTTCAAATTCTGGTTACCTGAGTAAGATTTAATACGAGAGATAAGATTCAAACAATGCCCAACATCATTATCCGCTCTACCGCCCCATATTGTTGAATTAGGATTCGCCGAAGTTCCACCGTTCGGCCAGACACATTCATTCACTATTTGATCTGCAATACACTTAAAGACCCAAGGAGCCGATTGAATAAAATCATTCATAGATAACAAAGCTGTCTCATATGGAAGTTTTTGTTGCCCAGATTTATTAAGAAGATTCTGTTCCGTTATATGAAGATTATGTCCAACTTGATTATTATACTGCCAAACTATTTTCTGACTCTCAATTGCAGCATCTAATTTTGGTGATTGACTCTGAGCTGATGGTCTTAGAAAAGCACGAATATCTGAATCAGTAAACTGCCAATGTGGAAAGGTTAATTTATTATCCTGATTAGCATTAACATGATTACCTACATAATAACTTTCACAATTCAATGACTCATATTCACCAGTAGGATCTATTATAATTGCCCTCCCCCCAGCATCGCGTACTTGCTCAATGATATTTGTCATTGAGTAACTTTTACCTCCGCCGGTGGCACCTAAAATTGCACAATGTCTTGAAAATAATTTCTCAGGAGTGATATGTATGGTTACAGATGAGTCATTAGGAAAAGTTGCAAGTGGTAAATATATTTTGTCGCGTGAGTCATCTTGCTTTCCCTCTGCAATTACAGATACCAATTCAGGATGCGCTGAGTATATTTGACTACCTAATCTTGGATGTTGTTTGATTCCTTTATAATTTCTACCATTTATAGGATTTAAACTAACCAACAGTTGAATAAGGCCAATAGGATGATTTTCTGAGGGTTTATCTGCTAAGCCATCTACACTTAATCTTTCACCACCTTCTATCCATACTTTAACTAAACGACCGAGTATCGCAGTTTCACCCACGTCAATAAATACAAACTCATTGACTTCCCCTGCTGCAATTCTATTTCCAAAAGACCAACTTGGTTCACCAGAGCCCGCCTTAGAAAGATTCGCAATTAGTTCTGTGGCAGAAACATTGATTACACTTCCTATACGTCTAATTGGATCATACGGGGAAAACCATTTGTTCTGTTCCATAAGCACCCCCTTCTATTTTAAGTTCGCTGTTATCTTCTCAAACGCCTTAAAAAGCTCATCTTCTGGGGTCGTAGATCTGCGCTCAGGAAGTAGTTTTGAAAATTGTTCAAATGTCGAATCAACAATAGCTATTCTTCCGTCCCCTTGATTTACCGCAGCTATTAATAACTTTCTGATTTCATGGTTAAAAGAGCCATTTTCATTGAATGGTTCTTTTGTTGCAACCATTAACATGAATTCAGGATTTGTCCTGAGAGCCATTGTCAAGGCGTTATTTATATGTTTATCATTAAAACCAAATCCAAGGCATAGAACAGCAGTTCTTGGTTGCTTTAACATTTCTAAAAATGACGTCATCATATCTAAGTAAGGGGAATCATAGGAAGTTTGATACTTACTACTACTTGGATAGATAAAAACCGGCTCTCCTTTCTGACTCTCGACTCCTAATTTCTGGACTCGGCCATTAACTCTCCTCCAGTCAACAGAACCATGCATCTTATAAAGATGCAGTACATTAGGAATATAAGCACCCTCACTATTTCTAGAATGCCGTCTATTGACGACATCATAATTAAACCACATTGGGTTAAAAAATGAGGGATTGGTAAATTCAAAACCATCAATAACAACGAAACCAACGTTAGATGCCGATTGCTCGAAAGCTAAATCATAGTTTGTTGTAAATATTTTCAACCTTTGTTGCTGGGCACTCCTCCTAGCTACTGCCCGGATAAATTTGTCATGGCTAATCCAGTCAGTCGCATCGTGTATTTTATCTGCAAAGTTTGTTCTTTCTAGTATTATTTTCTTGGCTCTTTCAAGAAAACGTTCAACCTGATTTTTCCGTTGAGCGGAGAGATTACCAACTGATAATGACGAATCACAAAGTGACAGCAACAATTCAATATCTGGTTTAACCTTACCATGCTCATCTTTTACATGCTGAAGTGCGTTATATTTCGTTGCTGCCAAAACCAGTCCAAATAAATGTATATCATCTTCCTGGCAGTAATCCCAAAGATGCCACATGCTTGGAGCTACAGGATGAAGTCCCTGCTTGTTAAAAGTTAACGAAGTGCCTGAACCTGCTAAAACAACAAGATTTTCAGCATCCAACAGTTTATTTACAAATCGATAATATGGAGTAAACTCCTCATCGAAATCATCACTATCTAGGTTCAATTCAATTGGTTCAACCTGATTTGAATCAGGATTTCTTTTTATATCAGAAGATATAAAACCGATCTTGTTTTTATTTTCCATACTTCCTCTCACGGAATTAATAGAAACGATAAAACTTAAGAAATTTTTAACTTTGCATTTGCAAGCATTAGAATCACTTTTTACTACGTAAAACATGAAGATGTAAAGCAAACCGATTAAATCATTTTGCTGCATTCAATACGAGTAGCTTAAAACATTTTTAATGGAACATCTAACGCCTATAAACGCCCAGATGGCGGGATCTCCTTATCAAACGGCTTCAGGATCTGAGCAGTTTCGGTATGTGAAGGCAACATGGCCTCTTCCAGTGGTTTTTTGTCAACACTGAGCATTTGTATACCCTTTTGACGAATATGGAAGGCAATCTGCTGCCAGCGGCGCAACCATCGCTCCTCTTTGAGTTTATAAGCTTCTAGCTCGGTTTTAAGCCGTTCAACCTCAACTTGAAGCTCTTTAGCTTCTTTTGTTGCCTGATCCTTGGTTTTGACCAACCCCCCTGACAATAGTCTCTTGGCGTTGTCATAAGCAGCTTTGATTTCGGACTTGGCCTGAAGCGATTGCCGGCTAAAGCCAAAGCGTTCTTCCAGCACTGCCCAAGTGAGCTTTGATCCAAATTCACCCAACGCCCATCGTTCCAGATCGGCTATGATGGAGTTGATGTCACTGTCGGACATGCGTCTGAAGCGCTTAACCATTCTCTACCTCATTCAAATATTGCTCAGGGTCGAAGTGCTTCACCCCGTTATCGGCCAGTTGTGCGGCCAGCGTTTTGAGTTTTTTGTCGTTGTGGGCCAACCAATCAGCACTCTTTTTTGGCTTATTGCTGCTCAACTGTTTTTCAGCATTTTGGCGTGCCAGCATGGTAAGCGCATATTGTCGCTTCTGCTCGTCCAATCGACCTTTATCATCTTTAGCCCATATGTAGTCTTTACAGTCTGCCGAACATTGTAGATGGCGCTCGCAAGGTGTTTGAGAGAAGTTGTGAATGCAGATACCCGTACCCACATCATGCACGGCCTGAATTCGTGCTTTGAGAATGGCATCTTGCACCTCCACTGGTACCACTTTGATTTTCTCAGCCAACAGCCCACCGACCAAGCCTTTCTTAATGTCTTCGCGGAGCATCAACACTCGTTTTTCACGGGAGGTATGCTGATAGGCTTTGGTATCTCTGGGATTAGTTCTGCCAAACCATTCAGTTTGCAGCAGATCGCTTAAACCACCTTCATCAAGCAGGGTATTGAGCGTGTGACGGAAGTGATGACTGGTAAAGTCTACCTCGATACTGTTTGAAGCGTATTCGGCGGCAAGCACGGGGAAATAGCGGAGGAAGGTGGTGAACATAGACTGACTACAGCTTGTCGCCAGCCAGTGGGCGTAGGTTCCACTGGAAAGCCCGAGCGTACGGATGAATAAAAGATCTTTTAAATAGTATTCTTTGCCAAACTGATCAGTGTGCAAGACTGATAGCAACGCGCCAGAGAAATCACGAAAACAATATTTTTTTATACCCGCTTTATTGGTGTAGTAAATGGGGTTGCTAGGCTTAACTCCCCGTTTAGTCAAGGCGCCACGATCTGGCCAAGCAAGGTTTTTCTTCCTGAGCCAACCCGTAGAAACCAGCACCGTATGACTTATACCCATTTCTGTTAAATCAGCAGCATATAGTCTTTTGTCTTCAGGTATGGCAGCCAAGAACCTCAAGTCTGGCCCACCGACCTCGCACATTTCTTTCGCTGTTGAACGCGTCTGTTTAGTGATGTCTGCCAACTCAACAAGCACATCACCGACGATCGAGATCACTTCTGTCGGCAAGTAGAGCCTACGCTTTGGCGTGAACGTATCACCTCGGCTAGCTTTTCTCGGAAAATATTCAATATAGGCATTACCCTCATCATCAAAAGACAGCTGTTGATTGGGCATCAATGAAACTTCACTGAATCGACGCCCAGTGCAAGCAAGCAGCGTCAACATCTGAACATAAAATCGATATTTATGATCTTTGGGAACATTTAAATAAAGCTCGCCAATGACTCGAAACACAGCAGGATTGATAAGTTTGTCCGATTTCGTCTCCAGAACCTCAGGATCATCCAACCTTTTATGATTGAGTGATGTGGCACCATGATTAGAGTAAATGTTGGCATATGCCGTTGCCCATAGGTCGAGATTACTACACATCAATTTATGCAGCTTTTTAACCTTATGACCTTGCACACTTGCTTTGTTAATACCACTTAGAGCTTTGAGTGTTCTTTCTGATAGCACTGACTATCGAACCTCGCTTCTATTAGTATCGTGTCTAACTGCCTCCTTTCCCCCTTACACCCAAGCTTTCGAGACAAATTACTCAGTCACTTATACTCGGATTTCAGATCGGATTGAAACCGATTGCTACTCCATTACAGAGCTACATTGGGTACTATGGAGACTCTGTCATCATATTGGTTGTTTAGTTCAAACCAACTTAGATGATCCCGCATTTCTCTGTAGTCAAGATGTGTCCTACTTAGGTTCCACTTACGTCCAATTTCCACTCTCACCGAGCAGGTGCCAAAGTTGTTGGATATGACAACCTTCTAGCTATAACCTTCTAGCTATAATTGTCATAAACTTTGGTAAGACTCCTAAACTATCGTGAGTCAAAGATATCCCGAAACCCACTATGAACTATGATTCAACCAATCAGGCTTAACCTTATAGGACTTGCAATGACTGGCGCAAAGTAGATAGTTTCCCCGCAACCAGCCTTTTCCCTGACATGCTGCACTCCCCTTCCTCTTTCGAGGTTCAAGCCTATTACTAGGCAAGGATAAGTCAGGCTTGCAATAGGCTTTCCAACAGCCTATACTTGTGATTATAAATAAACATAAGCATTTGATTTACAAAGAAAAACGGCGCACTCAGAACGGAATATCATCATCAAAATCCATTGGTGGCTCATTGCTTTGTGGAGCAGAGGATTGAGCAGGACGCGAAGGAGCGCCGCCGCCGCTGAACTGCTGAGATTGTTGCTGTGGTTGTGGCTGCTGTGGCTGTCCCCAACCGCTGCCTTGTGGTTGGCTATCCTGGAAACTACCACCACCAGCACGACTTCCCAACATCTGCATGGTACCACCCATGTTTACCACCACTTCTGTGGTGTAACGCTCCTGACCGTTCTGATCCTGCCATTTGCGGGTTTGCAGAGAACCTTCAATATAAACCTGTGAACCTTTACGCAGGTATTCACCCGCGACTTCCGCCAGTTTGCCAAATAAAACAACCCGGTGCCATTCAGTCTTCTCTTTCATCTCGCCGGTCTGTTTATCTCGCCAGCTTTCAGAAGTCGCCAGAGTAATGTTAGTCACTGCACCGCCGTTTGGCATATAGCGGACTTCCGGGTCTTGCCCCAGGTTACCGATTAAAATAACTTTGTTTATGCCTCTGCTGGCCATTGGGAATACTCCTGATGAAATGAATTTCTACAATTATTAAGCAACACAGTTTAACATGCGACGCTAAAAATGAAACGCAACCGCTTTAAAGCAGACTTTGCGAAGCTCACCGTAATTTAATTCCGTACTTATTACATTATTTCACTTAAACACTGTATATCTAATCAGTCAACTCTGTGTAATAATAACTCACTTATTTAATTATGCACGTATGAATAATCCGGGAAATGATTCATGGATAACATCGAAGTTCGGGGCGCACGTACCCACAATCTCAAAAATATCAATCTGATAATTCCCCGAGACAAGCTGATCGTTATCACCGGTTTGTCCGGCTCAGGTAAGTCTTCTCTGGCATTTGATACGCTTTATGCCGAGGGGCAACGTCGCTATGTAGAATCGCTTTCAGCTTATGCGCGCCAGTTTCTGTCACTGATGGAGAAACCCGATGTTGACCATATTGAAGGATTATCCCCGGCCATTTCTATTGAGCAGAAATCCACGTCCCATAACCCACGCTCAACCGTAGGGACTATTACCGAAATTCATGATTATCTGCGTTTGCTGTTTGCCCGCGTAGGTGAACCTCGTTGCCCAGACCACAATATTCCATTGACGGCACAAACTGTTAGTCAGATGGTAGATAATGTGCTAACACTGCCAGAAGGTCATCGCCTGATGTTGCTGGCGCCTATCGTCAAAGAGCGAAAAGGCGAGCATACTAAATTGTTGGATAATCTGGCAGCACAAGGTTATATCCGCGCCCGTATTGATGGTGAAGTCTGTGATCTATCCGATCCGCCGAAATTAGAATTACAGAAGAAACACACCATTGACGTGGTCATTGATCGCTTTAAAGTTCGTGCCGATCTGGCACAACGCCTCGCTGAATCTTTTGAAACAGCGCTGGAACTTTCAGGCGGCACCGCTATTGTCGCCAATATAGATGATAATACAGCCGAAGAGCTGATTTTCTCCGCTAACTTTGCGTGTCCTGCATGTGGCTACAGCATGAGTGAACTGGAACCTCGCCTATTCTCTTTTAACAATCCTGCCGGTGCTTGCCCAACTTGTGATGGTTTAGGTATTCAGCAATTTTTTGATCCTGATAGAGTCATTCAGAATGGTGATATCTCTCTAGCCGGTGGAGCAATTCGTGGCTGGGATCGCCGTAATTTCTACTATTTCCAGATACTATGTTCATTGGCAGAACATTATAAATTCGATATCGAAGCACCCTTCAATTCCCTCGGCACCAATATTCAGAAAGTGGTGTTGTACGGTTCCGGTAAACAATCCATCGAATTTAAATACACCAATGACCGTGGTGATACCACAGTGCGTAACCATCCGTTCGAAGGTGTACTGCATAATATGGAACGCCGTTATAAAGAGACGGAATCCACCGCCGTTCGGGAGGAACTGGCGAAATATATTAGTAATCGTTCATGTATTTCCTGCCACGGAACTCGTTTACGTAAAGAAGCCCGTTACGTATTTATTGAGAATACCACTCTGCCGGAGATCTCTGATTTCAGTATCGGCCATGCGATGGATTTTTTCCAAAACATTAAACTCAGCGGTCAACGTGCACAAATTGCTGAAAAAGTACTGAAAGAGATCCATGACCGTCTGAAATTCCTGGTTAATGTTGGTCTGAATTATCTGACGCTCTCCCGTTCTGCCGAAACTCTGTCCGGGGGCGAAGCTCAACGTATCCGCCTTGCCAGCCAGATTGGTGCAGGTTTAGTGGGAGTGATGTATGTACTTGATGAACCTTCTATCGGGTTGCACCAACGGGATAATGAACGCCTGCTGGAAACGCTAATCCACTTGCGCAATCTGGGAAATACCGTGATTGTGGTTGAGCATGATGAGGATGCCATCCGGGCGGCCGACCATATCATTGATATCGGCCCCGGTGCAGGTGTTCATGGCGGTGAAATCGTCGCGGAAGGCACAGTTAAAGACATTATGGTGAGCAAAGATTCACTAACAGGTCAATTCCTGAGTGGAAAGCGTGAAATTACCATCCCAGAGAAGCGTATCCCGGCAGATCCGAAAAAGGTGCTGAAACTGATCGGAGCGAAAGGTAATAACCTGAAAAATGTGACGTTCAATCTGCCAGTTGGGTTATTTACTTGTATTACCGGGGTTTCTGGTTCCGGTAAATCGACGTTAATCAATGATACGCTGTTTCCAATTGCCCAACGCCAGTTAAATGGCGCAACCAATATCACCCCTGCGCCTTATATCGATATTCAAGGGCTAGAGCACTTCGATAAAGTGATTGATATTGACCAAAGCCCGATTGGCCGAACTCCCCGCTCTAACCCGGCAACTTATACCGGCGTATTCACACCCGTCCGTGAATTGTTCGCTGGCGTACCTGAATCACGCGCCCGTGGTTATACACCCGGACGATTCAGTTTTAACGTCAAAGGTGGGCGCTGTGAAGCTTGCCAAGGTGATGGCGTTATTAAGGTAGAAATGCACTTCTTGCCTGATATTTATGTCCCTTGCGATCAGTGTAAAGGTAAGCGTTATAACCGTGAAACACTGGAAGTCAAATATAAGGGCAAGAATATCAATGAAGTATTGAATATGACGATCGAAGAAGCGCGTGAATTCTTTGATGCAGTTCCTGCTCTGGCCCGTAAACTGCAAACCCTCATGGACGTTGGCCTTTCTTACATCCGTCTGGGTCAGTCAGCAACAACGTTATCAGGTGGTGAAGCGCAGCGAGTAAAACTGGCACGCGAACTATCCAAACGCGGAACTGGGCAGACGTTATATATTCTCGATGAGCCAACAACAGGTTTGCATTTTGCTGATATTCAGCAGCTATTAGCCGTTCTGCATCAGTTACGCGATCAAGGGAACACCATTGTGGTTATTGAACATAACCTTGATGTGATTAAAACCGCTGACTGGATCGTGGATCTTGGCCCAGAAGGAGGTAGCGGTGGTGGTGAGATTCTGATTTCTGGTACACCAGAAGAGGTCGCCGAATGTGAGACATCACATACTGCGCGTTTCCTGAAACCTATATTGAAGAAAGAAAAATAATTTGCAAACAGGGGCGATTTAAGCCCCTTTATTCCTTCTGGCGACGACTCCTCAAGCCTTCAAGGTAGACCCCATTTAACCAACTTGAGGATGGAACTTAAAGCATAACACCGTTGTTTTACCCACGGTTTTCCCAATAACAACAAGCAATTTTCGCTGCCAATTCAGCGTTATTAAGTACCAACTGCATATTGGCAGACAGGCTATCACCCCCAGTTAATTCAGCCACTCTGGATAACAAAAACGGCGTACACGCTTTTCCATTTACTCTCTGTTCTATGGATTCGCGTACTGCCTGTTCGATAGCAGCGTTGATCTCCGCTTCCGGCATGGCGTATGGCTCAGGGATAGGATTGGCAATCACCAAACCGCCCTGTAATCCAGTATTCCATTTTACTGCCATCGCCTGAGCTATCTGTTCTGGAGAATCCAAACGAATATTAACGGGAAATGGACTGGTACGACAGAAAAACGCCGGCAAAACATGAGCCTGATAGCCAATTAATGGTACACCGTGAGTTTCAAGATATTCTGTTGTCAGGCCAAGATCCAAAATAGATTTAGCGCCAGCACAGACTACCGCGACACTGGTTTTCGCTAATTCCTGTAAATCGGCAGAAATATCAAAAGTCTGTTCCGCTCCACGGTGCACACCACCAATACCGCCAGTAGCGAAGATTCTAATCCCGGCCATAGCAGCAATAATCATGGTAGAAGCAACCGTCGTCGCGCCATTTTTTCCTGCCGCGATAACAAAGGGTAAATCACGACGACTGACTTTAGTTATCTTGTCACCTTCTCTAGCCAAAAACTCTATTTCTTCATGCGACAGACCTGCTTTCATAATCCCATTGATAACAGCAATTGTTGCAGGAACAGCACCATTTTCCCTAATTTTCTGCTCAACTTGTAGCGCAGTCTTTACATTTTGTGGATAAGGCATTCCATGAGCAATAATGGTAGATTCCAGCGCCACAACTGGCCGGTTATTCTCTAAGGCCTCTGTAACTTCCGGGGAAATATCCAAATATTCATTGGTAATAGCATGATTTTTCATAAAATTGTAATTCCAACAGTTTTTGGACACTGCCATTTGACAGATTTGGATTATTGGTAAATTCGCAAGAAAGTGTGAGTGCAGAGCATCCTTGAGCAAAGCGAACACTTTCCGCCAACGTCATATTTTCTAGCCAGCAGTTCACCAGTCCAGCCATCATGGCATCTCCGGCACCTGTTACATTGACAATCTTGATATTGATGGGAAGTGACCAGCCGGCCACACCATCGCTTTCACTAAAGTAGACACCCTCTACGCCCATGCTGAGTACTAACCGCTGCACACCTTGATCGTGAAACCACCGCGCCACTGCCGGGACATCGGTAGGTTGTGTAATTTTCATTCCACTCAGCGCTTCCGCTTCCAGACAATTAGGTTTTAAGGTGTGGATATAGGAAAGCCAGTTTTTAATCTTAGGTGCTTTAAATGCGGATACTGTATCCACAAATACCGGCACCGTTCCGGCATTAGTCAACAACCAAACCAAAGTTTCTTCAGATAAATTGCAATCAATAACCAATACGCCGGCGTGCTGAATAAGATCACAATGATTCGCTAACAACGATGGCGTCAGTTTTTCCAAAATATGCATGTCATTGATGGCGACTAACATCTCACCACCGTCATCTAATAAGGAGACATATGTCGAGGTATTTTCACCATAAAGCTTATAGCAGTAGTCGATATTAACGCCTGCGCATCTGGCCTGATCCAGTAAAGTGCTACCATAGAAATCATCGCCAACAACAGAAATAAGATGACATTCTTTACCTAATAACGTGATATTTTGGGCAATATTTCTGCCTACACCACCAGGGGTACATTTTATTTTTCCTGGGTTAGAATCTTGATAAATGAGTTTATTTGATGTATAACCGCAAACATCCATATTAATAGAGCCAACCGCTACTACATAATTGTGGTCAGATAAAATATAACCTTTCCCTTTTATATATCCCTTATTCATTAAATTCATAATATGACCAGCAACCCCCGAGCGACTTATACCTAAAACGTCGGCAATTTCCTGCTGTGGAATCAACGGATCTCGTCTCAGAAGTTGCAATATTTGTTTTTCCCGATTCGTCATTTTTGGACACTTGTTTGTTCTTAAACACACGTTTGTTTTATGTGTTAAAAGCAAAACAGTAAAGCAGGATTTTTTATTTTACAATGAAGTTGGGATAACGATCGTAAGAGTATATGACTGGATTACCAACACTATTTTATGTGATAACCATCAAGTTAAATCCTACTGGAATAACCCTTCCTCCAGCATATTAAGAATCGGCTAGTGTTTTATACTAGAAATAGATTTAATAAAACAAAGAAATAAGAAAAATCTTATTGGAAGCTAACAAATGTTTGGGTATACCTTGAAATAGTCAGGATCGTTTTTTACCATTTGAAACACGTTTCATGAAAATTTGATTTATTTCACAATAAATAACAAAAGCTGAACCCCACTCAGATGATAATATTTTTGGCAAAGTGCTAAATTCACCAAAGCTTGATTATCGAGTCTGTAATTTATATCTGTATATTAACACGATGAATTGTTCTCTGCATATATTAACCTCTCATTTATAGTTAATTAATGAATTGATATAGTTACAGCCTAATTTATCTAGCATTCTATTATCTTGATGATTATCCGTTAATATCCAAATTGCTCCTTTCGCGAAATTAAAATAAACTAAAAAAACTGAGTTCTGTGAAATATAGAACTCAGCTCTTGGTATCTATCTGATTTTTTGGACATCTTACGTTAGTAAGGTTTAAGTCAGAACAAATAACTACCATTTATCTCGGTAAGCAAATCCAACAAAATAATCATATTTTTTTAAGTCAATATGATGAACAAAATAAGGCTGAATAACTTGAATCCATCCATCTCGTACCTCAAAAACTCCTTGATTAATTGTCTTATCAATCTCTAAACCCAGTTTTTCAATAATAGAACCATCATCATCAAAATCCTTTGAGTTTTCTTTCCCTACAAGATAATCTGTTTTTTTATCAAACCACTCAAGTCTTAACTTTAATCCCATTTTTCTACCTCACAAATATTTCTTTATGTTTCGTTTTGGATTAGCTGATTTTAATGGTTTCCCCGTATTGGGATCAAAAGAACCGATGTGCTGCCCATCACTGGCTCTATAACCTTCCAATTCACCTTCTTGATAGTCCCATTCATAAATCTTGCGGCCCTTTTCTCCGATCCAGCGCTTTCTTAGCCCTCCCCCTCCTTGCCGTGGTGTTTTGGGACGAGTTTCCTTTAAATCACTAAATCCTTTAATATCTTCCGTTTCTGGAGCATCATGATAACGATGTCCATACTCTTTAGTTATTTTACTTTTCCTGTCCTTATCTTCCTTTCTGGCCTTATCCAGGTTCTTTTCTGCCTCACTTTTTGCTTGTTCCGCTTTTTTACGGTTTTCCATTGCAATGTTAAATTCCCTTTGCACTGGATTTATTTTCTTCCAAGCGTCTAGCAACCGACGACCAAAACGTTCATAGTATATTGCTTTTAAAAGTGCTGCACTCGTTTGTATTAGAGATTCTTTAGGATCTTTAATATCCTGTAATTTCTTAAAATCTGAAAGCGTCATAGCAGATATGTATGCTTTTACTCCTTCTTTTAAAAGAATATCCAAACCTTTTTTGTCATCCGTTTTTATCTCTACTTTAAGTTTCTTCCCATCTATCTCAATATCCTTTGTATAAACAAGTGGATTTTTTACAGGATCTGCCAACGCTTTTCCTTCCGGAGTATTTTTTACTTGATTTAATATCTTCAGCTTTTCCTGATAAATTTTATCAAGTGGTTTTAATACCTGCTCTGCTTCATATAGTCGCCGTTCCGCCGCTTCAACAGGATGTTCTTTCTCCCACTTTTCCTGCTGCCGCTTCGCTTCTGCGGCCTGTTTTTTCATTTCTTCCGGTTTCAGTACTGTCGTCACTGAAACATACACTGGCTCTGCATTTGAACCCACCGGAAAATGGACAATTGCATCTACCGTATTTTTAACCGGCGTGGGTGTATATGATGTGACTGGCACATTAGCTACAGGTGTCACCTCTTTTCTACTAAATATATTTTTTCTTGGGGGATCACTTATTCTGATATGCACTGGAGGCATACCCGGAACCACTTTTGCGGTAAAAACATTCTGTCGTTTAGTTTTTTCCGCTTTAACTACAGGCACATTCACAGCTTTAGTCGGTGTTCTAACAATTGCCAATGTCTGCTTATCTTTCTCAATGACATCCTGTACTTGAATATCAGTGACTACACTGGACATTGTAGCTAGCTTAGATACTGGCATTTTTGTAACCTGACTAGCTTGCATTGCCTGAATAATCATCCTCTGCCGTTCTGCCTTAAACTTTGCATCTTCAGGTACGTCTAAACTCTTCGGCCACATAGCTCCTACTGCCACACCAGCAAAACGTCCTGCATAGGGTGCAGCGTCCAATGCAACACTTGCCAATCGTGCTAATATTGAACTCACAGTGCCAGCTATCTGCTTTTGGAATAATGTAAATCCCCACAGCCCATCAATTAGAGCAATATTCATCGGCTGAGCACCGATAGCCGCTGATGCCTGTGCCTCTGGAAACAAGGATAGATTCACCCCCTTATTTTTTCCTGTACGGTCAACCCGTTCATTATTTCCTGAGTTTCCACCGCCACCTCCCCATCCTCGATCAGAACTGCGACCTGATGTCACAGTCATTGTGTCATGATTAGCTAGAGCCTCTCCGTCCCCTCCTTTACTACTTACCATCTGCATATTATGGTCATGGTCCTTTCTATCTCCCTCACCCATCGTATTCTCCTCTTTTATCAAATAAAAAGCACACAGAATCACTGTATATGCAAACAGAAAATTAGAGCAAAAACAGATTTATCTCAAGTAATAATGATTATCATTATTTATGTAATAGTAAACGCTATTTAAGATTAGTGATATCAGTTACTAGTTTCACTAATAATTGCGAGCTGAAAAAACATAAGAATAAAAATATTAAAATTCAATTAGTTGAAGCAAAAAGCAAGCGCACCATATTATGGTGCGCTTCTAAGAAGGGATGACTGTTATTCTACAAAATTGTCGATCATTATCATCAATAGCAGATTATTTATATTAGAATTTATTACTTATTTACTGCCGCAAATGTCTCAGCAATACGTGCAACATTACGATGGTTAACACCCGCCATGCAGACTCGACCATTACCAACCAGATAAACAGCAAATTCTTGACGCAAGCGATCCACCTGTTTCTGGCTAAAACCGGTATAACTGAACATTCCGCGCTGTTTCATAAAATACTCAAAGTTTTTCTCTGGTAATGCCGTTTTCAGAGCATCCACCAGCACCGTACGCATTTCCAAAATACGCAAGCGCATATGCTCAACTTCTGTCAACCATTGCGCTTTCAAAGCAGGATCAGTCAGTACTTTCGCCACAACCTGCGCACCAAAATTCGGTGGGGTAGAGTAGACGCGACGTACACCCGCTTTTAACTGCCCCAATACCCGCTCTTTGGTCTGTTCATCATCACAAATAACAGACAAACCACCCACACGCTCACCATACATAGAAAATATCTTGGAGAAAGAGTTACTCACCAGACAAGGCAAACCGGCTGTCGCCATAGCACGAATGGCATAAGCATCTTTTTCCATACCATCCCCAAACCCCTGATAAGCAATATCAAGGAATGGCAAGAGTTCTCTCTCTTTAACAATCTGAACAACCTGATCCCATTGATCATAGGTCAGATCCGATCCGGTTGGGTTATGGCAACAAGGGTGCATCACAATAATGCTTTTTGCCGGCAACTTCCTGAATGTTTCCAGCATTTCATTGAATTTTACCCCTTTAGTCTGTGTATCAAAATAAGGGTAATAGTTCACCTTGATACCAGCTCCCGCAAAAATAGCGGCGTGGTTTTCCCAAGTTGGATCACTGCACCACACTTCTGAATCAGGGAAATAACGACGCAGAAAATCAGCACCAATTTTAAGGGCGCCAGAACCGCCCAATGATTGAATCGTTGCCACTATCCGCTGTTTCAACACCGGATGATCTTTACCAAATAACAGTTCCTGAACCGCAAGACGATATGATTCCAATCCCTCCATCGGCAGATAAAGAGAAGCCGTCTGTGACAACGCTCTAAGCTGTTCTTCTGCGGTAGCCACTGCCTGCAATTGCGGAGTCACACCCTGCTCATCGTAATACAGCCCAATACTCAGATTAATTTTTTCCGCACGAGGATCTTTTGTAAACTTTTCAGCCATCGAAAGAATAGGATCACCAGCATAAACATCAACATTCTGGAACATCAGGCTCTACTCCTTATCAGTCAGTTAGTTAATAAACAATATAACCTACAACATCATTCGTCCAGGTATTCCATTACCACTCTGGAAGTGAGTTTAGTCACCAGCTCATAAGTAATGATACCGGTGCGTTCAGCAATCCGCTCCACCGGCAGCACATCTCCCCAGAGGACCGCTTCATCACCCACTTTATCTGTCGCATCTGGCCCTAAATCAACAGAGATCATATCCATTGAAACACGGCCAGCAATCGGCACTTCACGGCCATTAATATGTATTGGCGTTCCTGAAGGCGCACTGCGCGGATAACCATCACCATAACCGATAGCCACAACGCCAAGACAAGTATCACGTTCACTGACCCAGGTCCCTCCATAGCCAACCGACTCGCCAGCTTTATGCTTACGAACAGCAATTAAGCTCGACTTTAAGGTCATTGCTGGGATCAAGTTAAAATCCACGGCCGTTTTATCAGACAATGGCGACACACCATACATCATCAGCCCAGGACGCACCCAATCTTGATGGACTTCCGGCCACAACAGGATACCTCCCGATGCATCAATAGATTTTTCTCCCGGTTTGCCAGCACAGAAAGCCTGAAAACAGGCTATCTGCTGGCAAGTGGTATCTACCGTTGGCTCATCAGCCCGGCCAAAATGGCTGACAATATTGACAGGCTGCTGTACATTTTGACAACGACTTAGCCGTTGATAAAATTCTTCCGCATCTTCCGGCCTTACACCTAAGCGATGCATCCCGCTATCCAGTTTCATCCATACTTTTACCGGATGAGATAACTTAGCTTGTTCCAGTGCTTCCAACTGTTCAACACTGTGAACCACAGTTTCAATATGGTTAGCAACCAATACTGGCAGGTCAGTCGCATCAAAGCATCCTTCCAATAACAGAATCGGTTTGACGATACCACCATGACGCAACGTCAATGCTTCACCAATTCGCGCTACACCGAAACAATCGGCATCGTCCAGCGTATGTGCTGTCTCCAGTAAACCGTGGCCATAAGCGTTTGCTTTCACAACTGCAATCAGATTGCTTTTAGGAGCAAGCTCCCTTACCCGTTGCAAGTTATGTCGCAGAGCGCGGCGGTCAATAACTGCGGTTGCCGCTTTCATTCTATTCCTTAAATTTATTATTCTTTGGTAGTTAATACTTATTCGTCGTCATAACTTGGCCCGGCATAGTTATCAAACCGCGACCACTGACCATTAAACGTGAGGCGAACTGTACCGATTGGGCCGTTACGTTGCTTACCCAGAATGATTTCAGCCACACCTTTCATGTCGCTATTCTCATGGTAAACCTCGTCACGATAGATAAACATAATGAGGTCGGCATCCTGCTCAATAGAGCCGGATTCACGTAAGTCAGAGTTAACCGGGCGCTTATCTGCCCGTTGTTCAAGGCTACGGTTGAGCTGAGAAAGTGCAACCACCGGCACTTGAAGCTCTTTAGCCAAGGCTTTTAATGAACGGGAAATCTCCGCAATTTCCAAAGTACGATTATCGGATAAGGCCGGAACCCGCATTAATTGCAGGTAGTCGATCATGATCAGGCTCAATCCACCATTTTCGCGAAAGACGCGCCGAGCCCGGGAACGGACTTCGGTAGGTGTCAGGCCAGACGAATCATCAATATACATATTGCGTTTTTCCAGCAATATTCCCATTGTACTGGAGATCCGCGCCCAATCTTCATCATCAAGCTGACCGGTACGAATACGGGTTTGATCCACCCGTGAAAGGGATGCCAGCATACGCATCATGATCTGGTTACCGGGCATCTCAAGACTAAAAATCAAAACCGGCTTATCCTGCATCATGGCTGCGTTTTCACACAGGTTCATGGCAAAAGTGGTTTTACCCATCGAAGGACGAGCAGCCACAATAATCAAGTCTGATTTTTGTAAGCCTGCGGTTTTCTTATCCAGATCCTGATAACCGGTTGAAACACCGGTTACACCATCATGAGGGCGTTGATAGAGTTGCTCAATCCGCTCGACGGTTTCTTCAAGGATCTGTTCTATTCCTTTCGGCCCTTCATCTTTACTGGCACGATTTTCAGCGATCTGGAACACCCGCGATTCGGCTAGATCCAATAATTCTTCACTGCTCCTGCCTTGGGGATCATAACCCGCATCTGCAATTTCGTTTGCGACAGCGATCATCTCGCGGACAACAGCACGTTCGCGGACAATATTCGCATAAGCATTAATGTTAGCCGCGCTTGGCGTATTTTTGGACAATTCGGCCAGATAAGCAAAACCCCCTACATTATTCAGTTCCCCACTCTGCTCAAGGGATTCCGACAATGTAATCAGGTCGATGGGGTTGCCCATCTCCAGCAACCGCTGCATTTCAGCAAAAATGCGCCGATGTGGGCGGCTGAAAAAATCATTGCTAGTAACACGTTCGGAAACATTATCCCACCGTTCGTTATCTAGCATTAAGCCACCTAACACAGACTGCTCTGCTTCCAAAGAGTGTGGCGGAAGTTTCAGCCCTTCCATTTGGCGATCTTTTGGTTCAGCCATTTTGTTGTGAGTTGATTTTTTTCCCGCCATGAATCCCGCAATAATCTACTGATAAATCTGCAACAGCGCATGAGTATACGCTATGAAGTGCCTTGAGTAATTACATATAGTTTGTAATTATTTCTAGCACACTAAAGCCTGTTCACAATGAGTTCAACTACTACGTGCACACATTTCCCTTACATTGATGAGGTTGAGTCATGGCAAAACATATCGAATTTTCCTCTATTGGCGGTCCCGAAGTCCTGCAATATTGTGAATTCACCCCCAGAGCTCCTGCTGACGATGAAGTACAAGTAGAAAATAGAGCGATTGGAATCAATTACATCGACACTTATATTCGTAGCGGGCTATACCCACCGGCACAATTACCAAGCAGCCTAGGCACTGAGGCCGCAGGCGTAGTGACCAAAGTGGGTTCCGCTGTGACTACCATAAAAGTGGATGACCGTGTAGTTTATGCGCAATCAACTTTAGGCGCTTACAGTGAAGTGCACAATGTCGCGGAAAACAAAGTCGCTGTTCTGCCGGATAGAATCTCCTTCGAACAAGCTGCTGCTTCTTTTCTGAAAGGTCTAACAGTCTACTATCTTCTACGCCGTACCTACAAAATCCAGTCAGGCGAACCCTTTTTATTTCATGCCGCCGCGGGTGGCGTTGGGCTAATTGCCTGCCAATGGGCAAAAGCTTTGGGTGCAAAACTGATTGGAACAGTCGGCTCTGATGAGAAAGCACAACGCGCTAAAGATGCCGGTGCATGGCAGGTTATTAACTATAACCGTGAAAATATTGTCGAACGAATTTACGAAATCACCAACGGTGAAAAAGTCGGTGTAGTTTATGATTCTGTTGGTAAATCGACCTGGCTGAATTCACTGGATTGCCTGAAACGCCACGGGTTAATGGTGAGCTTTGGCAATGCATCCGGACCAGTTACCGGTGTCGATTTGGGGATTTTAAATCAGAAAGGCTCACTGTTTGTTACCCGCCCTTCTATCGCCGGCTATATTTCAACACGTGAAGAGTTGGGTGAAGCGAGCAAAGAATTATTTGATCTGATTGCCAGCGGCAAAATTAATGTGGACGTACCAGAAAATCAAAGGTTCCCGCTAAGTGAAGCGACAAGGGCACATCAGATTCTAGAAAGCCGGGCAACGCAAGGATCAAATTTACTGATCCCTTAACGGTAAGATGAGCGGGTTATTAACCAAATCAACAAGTCTAAAACCTCATTATGCCGCAATTGCCTGCACGAATAACCTTAGACCGGAGGGCAATGCTGGCTGAATATATGAAAGATAAAACAGAACAATACCCCTCGTGATAGGGGTATCACACCTCAGATATTAAAATAAAAATCAACTTATTAAATCAAACGGAGTTCTATACTACCCTGCATTCTACTTCCATTCGGTAACATGAAAATGTTCTGAATGCTCTACTGATATCTAAAAAAGAGCATCTAAACTTTCATCAGAGTAAGATTTTTTAAATGAAACAGGAAGAAATTGTGGTGGGGTATTACAAATCGTATTGAGATCATTGCCCCAGATAGGTATTTCGCGTACCTCCCTGCCAATCATGCTATCTCCTGAAAGGTTTTCTTTACAATAAATATCACCTTGAGCATCAACCCCAACCATATATATATCGTTTGGTTTCACAGGCTCTAGCTTACCCACTCCATTAATTTCAAAAAATGCTTTAGTAAGAAGTAAAGAACCACTAGCTCCCCATAATTTAGTCGGCTCGTTATTATCCCTTCCAATCCAAGAAAGCACTACTTTTTCTCCGTCAATCCCAGTAAACCAGCTATCGCGCAAGCCACTGGAAGATCCCGTTTTCCCTGCAAGAGCATATTTTTTAAATCCAGCCCCTAATCTTTTTGATGTGCCTGAGCGAACAGACTCCTGCATAGCATAAAGCGTGAGCCAAGCAGCTTCTTCTGGAACGACTTGTGCTAGAGTCTCGGTTCTATGGTAAATTTCTTTCCCATATCTGTCTTGAATTGAAATTAACGTGTAAACACCCGTATGCTTTCCAAGATTAGATATCGTCTGAATCCCTTCAACAAGTTCTACTGGCGCCATATCAAGTGTGCCTAACAGCATAGATGGAACCATTACTATTCTATCAGAAGGAATTCCTATTGATTTTAGTGTTTTTGCGACATTATCAATTCCTACAGACATACCCAAATTTACTGTAGCTACATTAATAGAATGAGCAAGAGCATCTAAAAGCATTACTCGCCCCCTGTACGTTCTTGTAGGGTTTTTTGGTGACCACGAGTTTTTTTTACCAACATCTATACTGAGAGGTTCATCCTCAATCCAAGTATTTAAATTAAAACGGTAAGGAGAAGTTAGTGCAGACAGGTAGACTGCCGGCTTAATCAGTGAACCGACTTGTCTTTTAGTATCTGAAGCTCTGTTGAACCCGTTATAGTCTACATTTCTATCTCCCACAATAGCCAATAGCGCCCCCGATTTTCTATCAACAACTAAAATTACAGATTGCAAATCTTTTAAACCTGTTTTCTTATCTAACATTGGCATGGTTTTTTTTACTGCATTCTCTGCATCTTCTTGTGACACAGGATCAAAAGTGGAAAACACTCTTGCTCCGGACAAATCATTGAGGACAATATTTTTATTATTCCTAATCTCTTTTTTTAACATGCTAATGAAAGAAGGATGTTTAGTGAAAACAGAACCTTTTTCCTGGACATTGAGACCTTCTTTCATTGAAGATAAATAGTCGTCTTTATTAATAACCCCACTCTCCGATGACAACTTTAAAACGAGATTACGTCTCTCCATAGCTACTGTCGGTTTAGTCCACGGGTTATACAATGAAGCCCCTTTAGCCATCCCTATTAATAATGCTTGCTGCTCTAAAGATATTTCATTGATTGGCCTACCAAAGTAATAAATGCTAGCAAGTGGAAACCCATAAATCCCGAACGAACTGTTCTGTCCCAGATAGATTTCATTCAGATAAAGCTCAAGAATTTTATCCTTGTTAAACTTAAACTCCAAGACCAAAGACATAATAGCCTCAGTCAACTTACGACTCATTGTCCTATCCCGGGACAAGAACATATTTTTCACAACCTGCTGTGTTATCGTACTTCCACCCTGAATTCGCTTTCCAGCTTTAATATTTTTGTACAAGGCTCTGGCTATAGAATAAGGATTAAGACCATGATGATTATAAAACTCTCGATCCTCTGTGGAAATCAACATATTAATCATATCATTAGGGAAGTTTTTCAACGGCATGAATATCCGTTGTTCATCACCGGGTGAATATATAATTTCCACTAACCTCGGTTCAATGAGTATGTTATTAACAGCCAGTCCTAAATCTAAATTCACTATCTTTTTAATTCTATTTTTGTCAAACTCAACTTCCACTTTAACTGACTTAGATAAATGGTCTGGATAAGAGAACTCCCGTAAGTAAATAAAAACCTTATCTCTATCTTCATGAAAGTCGCCAGGACTTCTTATCGAGTCAACGTGATGGTATCTGGCGCCATTTAATATCTTTATTACATTTTCTTTTTTTTTATACTCCCCAATCTTCAACGTATATGTCTTGCCATAAACCTGAGCTGGCATATCCCAGAATCCATTACTTACTCTCTCATTTATCATAGTATCGATTCTTTCTGCCAGATTATATATGTAGAGAAATGCAAAACAGAACACTAAAAATAAAACGGCTAATATAATCTTAAAAAGGAAACTTAATTTTATCTTTTTATTTTTTTTCTTCTTTCTTCTTCCTAAAGGTTCCGTTGCATTAATTTCTTTCATATAAACCACCCCGTAATGTATACTCAAAGGCAACTTCAATGTTACGTCTTAACACTCTTGATTACTGCATATAAATCCACTTGAAGAAATCATTAATCGCTAAAACATAGCTAGAATATTATTTTAAATATAATAACCAATCACACTCTAATAAGATAAAACTCAATATTAAAAATTTTCATAACGCGCAGATTTCAGTATTCAACGATTAAGATGGAACAGGTTACCTAACACAAGCACTATTAATCAATCTTGTTATTAATATAACTAAAATAAATCGTATTTATATCAGAAATCCAAACCATCTTGTTATTGATTCGCTACACGTAACTCTCACGATTTATTCGAAGCAAGATAGCCAATTTTATGCCCATAAAAATATTTTCAACAACGAAATGACTATATACCCTATGGATTTCAAGATGTATCGCGACGGCAAGGGAGCGAATCCCCGGGAGCATAGCTAACTATGTGACCGGGGTGAGTGAGTGCAGCCAACAAAGAGGCAATTTGAAAGATAACGGGTATATATAAAGCCTGTGGCATTCATACCAATGCTCATGACAAAAAACCTGGTGTTTGACATATCTTCACTATCATAGATTTTAATTCATGCAGAACTTTATCATGTCTGCTCCCCACTCGTGTGCCTATTTCGAGTTCATAGGGTGGCATGCTAACGGGGCATGGGAATATTTGTAGCGATGTGTTCTTCTCCATTGCTCGTGCTGCATGTGATGGCACCGTAGTGATTAAATCAGTTTCAATCATCAAAAATGGCACTGCCGCAAAATGTGTAGTAGAAACCTTGACACTGCGTTTATAGCCAACAGCATTTAATGCTTCATCTACCACACCTACGAACCCACCTGAGGAAACTAATAAATGAGGGCGTTGTGCGTAATCAGCCACCGTTACCGGCACCGAAGTATTTTTGTCGGCTATGCACAAGTAATTCCCCTTTCCTAAACGGTGACTTTTAACTAAGTGAGATGATAAACCACCAGCGGTGATAGCAAGGTCAATTTGATGACGCATCAACATATCCTGAGCCAAGCCACTATGAGTTTGTCGAAAAATGATATGCAAACCAGGGAGATGCTCGTCAACTTTTTTCAGTATCTTTTGCCCCAAAGCAATTTCACTGTCATCTGATAAACCCACAGTCACCGTGCGGCCCTTTATTTCTTTTCCAGCAGTAGTTAAAGCTAGTGCCTGTCGGCATTGCGTCAGTGCCTCTTCAACGAGAGGTGCTAACTCATTAGCTCTAACCGTAGGACATAGCCCGCGACCCGTCCGTTCGAACAGCGGGTCGGAGTATACGCGCCTTAAACGCCCAAGAGCTGCGCTTACGGCGGGTTGCGTTAATCCAAGCCGAATAGCGGCACGACTCGCCCCACCTTCCTCGATCAAAGCCTCAAACACCCTGAGCAAATTGAGGTCAATATTCTCAATATCAATATAATTCATAACAGATAGTCCTTTTCAAATATTGATTGATATTAGACGTATCTACACTATTACGCATCAGAAACATCTTGAGAAGAAGGAAACACCTATGAGCAAAATATCAGTTGCTGCGCTTCCGATCGGTACATCTCCTGAATGGAAAGTCGCCAAATTACCTCATTTCATTGATTTTAAAAATAAAAAAATCAACAACAGAGCACGATTAGTTGCTATGCCCGAGGCTCCATTAGGCGGGTATCCTAAAGGAAATTTTTTCGGTAATTACATGGGATATAGACAACCAGAGGGGAGGCAAGAGTTTGCTAACTGTTATAATAATGCTGTTGACCTTAAGGGGCTAGAAGTAAAGGCGCTAGCCGCGCTGTCCAGGCGAACAAAAGCATCACACGATATCAAAATCCCTATATTTTCTTGAAAAACAAGTCATATGGACAAAAACATTATGAAATATATCGTTATTTTACTTATTTTCAGATCATGTCCAGTTAACGCTATGAAGCAGTATACTTTAAACTGTCAAGGCCGTAGTGAAATGACTGTCATGCATACAAACTATAGGATAACGACTTTGAAGTGGGATGATGATTTTATTGTATCACCATCTCCCACCAAACTATTTAATAAGAACGGAAAGAAACTTGTATATCAGTTTATGAATGGAGATATGATGATTGTAAATTCTGAAAATGAAAAACATTATTTTATTTACAATCAAAAGAAAGAGGTTGAATGTCACAAAGGGCCAGATAAAAATGTTTTCCCTGTTATTTTAGGTATATACCCTATGGATTTCAAGATGCATCGCGACGGCAAGGGAGCGAATCCCCGGGAGCATAGATAACTATGTGACCGGGGTAAGTGCAGCCAACAAAGAGGCAACTTGAAAGATAACGGGTATAATACATTAGTTTTTTATTAAAACGTATATATTCATGGGGGGAATATGCTTGAATTATCCGAATTAGCATTTGTAACGATGCTATCATTATTACTAACCAACTGTAATAATCACAGCAACATAACTAATGGAAAATCATATTCTTTGCAGGGAAAATACAGTGATGATCTCGGAAATAAGTTATTGGTTCTTTATAACGATAACATCAGATACTTTAATCCAAATAAAAGCTCGATAAAATAAAGCTACTTAGGTAAATAGAATTCATGATTATTTAATCATTTTTGGTGTAAGGGAAGAGCAAGTGGAAATAACTTATTTTTATAATGCATATCCGGCAGTTTTTGGCTATAAGGAATAAACCAAGAAATGGAATAGACGTGCTATGTTTGAATTTCCAGAGTTTCAGGACTAAACGTTTTCTAAAGTTCAAATAAAATAGATTGGCTTAATAATTTTATAATAGACATTTGGTTTTTTTATGAAAGATATCACCTTTTTTACATGGAAAGTCCAGTTTGTGGCTACATTTTTACTGTTTCTCAATGCTCCATTAATTCAAGCTGAAGAAGCTCTAGCTACTCCACAAGTGGACTCGCAAGCTTGGATCTTAATGGACTACGACAGTGGAAAAGTTCTGGCAGAAGGTAATGCGGATGAAAAGATAAATCCGGCGAGCCTAACTAAACTCATGACCAGTTATGTTGTAGGACAAGCACTTAAGTTAGGTACAATTCATCTGACCGATACTGTAACCATTGATAAAAATGCTTGGGCTACAGGCAATCCTGTTCTACGCGGGTCTTCTGTCATGTTTCTTAAACCTGGGGACAGGGTTTCAGTGGAAGACCTTAACAAAGGAATTGTTATTCAATCTGGTAATGATGCCTGTGTTGCACTAGCTGATTATATAGCTGGCAGTCAGGACGCGTTCATAAGTCTTATGAACGGCTATGGACAAAAAATGGGGCTTAACAATACAACGTTTAAAACAGTGCATGGTTTAGATGCTCCTGGGCAATTTAGTACAGCACGAGACATGGCATTGTTAGCTCGCTCCCTCATTCATGATGTCCCGGATGAATATGCAATTCATAAAGAGAAAGAATTCACATTTAATAAGATTCGTCAATACAATCGTAACCGACTGTTATGGAACAGCAACCTCAATATAGATGGCATGAAAACCGGAACTACCTCTGAGGCCGGTTATAACTTAGTTGCATCAGCAACCTTGGGTGATATGCGCTTAATTTCTATTATTCTGGGAGCCAAGACGGATTCTGTTCGTTTCCAGGAATCAGAAAAACTTCTGACATGGGGATTTCGCTTCTTTGAAACAGTGACACCTATTAAATCTGAAGATACTTTTATTACTCAACGGATATGGTTTGGAAATAAAAAAGAAGTCAAACTCAATGTGGGTAAACAAGGTTCTATTACCATACCTCGTGACCAACTTAAAAAATTAAAAACCAGCTATATTCTTAATACCCCTCAGATTACTGCCCCAATAAAGAAAGACCAGGTAGTCGGCACCATAACATTTAAGATTGGCAGTAAAACCATTGAGGAAAGACCACTTATTATAATGGAAACGATTGAAGAAGGTGGATTGATTAGCCGTATGTGGGATTTCGTCTTGATGAAAATATACCAATGGTCTGGCATTTGCTTCACTTGCTCCATAAATAGCTAATGCTTTTTTTGAATTTACATCAATGCATTACGTTTCTTAGCTTAAAATTTTTTCGATGGCTATTTAAGATCATCATTATCTTAAATACATCAAGCCTGTTATTTAATATTTAATCACATATGTAAGGCCCGGTATGAGATCTAAAGAATATTTTTAAACTTCAGGTCTCAACCATTTTACTTTCCATAATGATACAATGAAAAAAATAATTGGTATCTTGGGTGGCATTGGGCCAGGAGCTGTAGGCGCCACGGATAGAATTCTTATAGCGGTAAAACGAGCGGATATTACATCCGCTCAGTCACCATAGTTAACGCTTGTTCCACAACAGAAATATCAGCGCCCGGTTTATGTGCATTCTCACTAAGATGACGACGCCACTGACGCGCGCCCGGAATCCCCTGAAAAATACCTAAAATATGGCGGGTAATATGCCCCAGATATGTTCCTTTTGATAATTCTTGCTCTATATAAGGATAAAGTGCTCTGACCACTGAAACGGTATCAACCACTGGAATTGAAGTATCAAATAATTCATGATCAACCTGTGCCAGAATAGACGGGTTTTGATAAGCCTCACGCCCAATCATAATTCCATCTACATGTTGTAGATGCTGTTTCGCTTCTTCCAACGATTTAATACCGCCATTAATAGCAATCGTTAATTGAGGGAAATCCTTTTTCAATTGATAAACTCGTGGGTAATCCAGCGGTGGAATCTCACGGTTTTCTTTTGGGCTCAAACCAGAAAGCCAAGCTTTACGGGCATGAATGGTAAATATATTGCAACCACTGCGTTGCACAACAACATCAATAAAATCACATAGGAATTGGTAACTGTCCTGTTCATCAATACCGATACGGGTTTTAACTGTCACTGGCACATTTACCACATCCTGCATGGCTTTAACGCAATCAGCGACCAGTTCAGCTTCCCCCATCAGACAAGCACCAAAATGACCATTTTGCACCCGATCAGAGGGACAACCGACGTTTAGATTAATTTCATCATAGCCACGTTCCTGTGCAATCTTCGCACAATGCGCCAACGCCTGCGGATCACTACCACCCAGTTGTAATGCTATCGGATGTTCTTGTTCGCTGTATGCCAGGTAATCGCCTTTACCATGAATAATCGCCCCGGTCGTCACCATTTCGGTATATAACAGCGTTTGCTGACTTAATAAACGATGGAAATAACGGCAGTGACGATCTGTCCAGTCTAACATCGGGGCGACGGAGAAACGGTTAGGACTATATTTAACCGTTTCTTTATCTTTCTCGCTGAATTTAAACGTTTTTTGAATTTCTTTACTTTGGTGCATTGCTATACTTTTTAGATTATTTTGACATTCTCAGTACCCCATAAATAGGGAGATATAATGCGGAGAATGATATTAAATTATGGCCTACTATAGCATAGAGAAACGTCCCCGTACTGATGACACTATTAAGTATCGTTGACAATTGACGTTAAGAAGTATCGCAGGTGATTTAAGGTAGAACCGTACAATTTGCTATCAGGAATATTTTGGGGAAAGCCCAGAGTACGTTTACTACTTTAGTATAATTATTTCGGCTTTAAGGGATAAACGGGACCAAAGTCCCATTCCTTTTACTGATATTGAACGTTGAAGTTAATAACCGCGCCACACGCTGCTGCATAACGCTCCAAAGTCTTCATACTTGCGCCAAGAGGATTTTTTTCAAGCCTATTGATACCTGATGGTTTGATACCGATTTTCTCTGCCAGCTCAGTCTTTGACATGCCAGAACGTTCACGCATCTCAAACAATATCTGTATCAGTTCTAATTCCTTGTCGGCTTCCTTATACGCAGCGATAGACTCCGCGTCATTCAACATCAACTCCTTCAATTCGTTCAGTGATACTGGTTTCATTTGAACTCCTTAAGCCTCGCATGGGCTGTCTTGATGGCTGCTGCCGGGGTTTTCTCAGTCTTCTTCACGAATGCATGTAGCAGATAGATATTCTGACCTCTTGCAAACGCATACAGTGACCGGGCAATGTCTTTATCTCCTACCCTTAGTTCAAATATACCACCGCCGATAACTCGGCTATGTGGCATCCTGAGAGTATTACCTTCAATTGCCAGGCGTTCTATCAACCTAAACATCCTACCACGTAGCTGAGATGGCAATGTAGCCAGTTCAGTAGCAGCGGCTTCATGAGTGAGTATAGTATACATTTATTTTCCTCTATTAAGGAAATTATATTATAAAAGAAATAATATTTAAAAAATAAAAATTATTCTAAAAGAGAAATAAAAGAGTGGATGTGCATGGATGACAGAATTACTGCCTGTTCCAATAAAACAACAGACTGAAGGAATATAATCATGACTATACCCGTCATCTTTCAAGTTGCCTCTTTGTTAGCTGCACTCACTCACCCCGGTCACATAGCTATCTATGCTCCCGGGGATTCGCTCCCTTGCCGCCGCGATGCATCTTGAAATCCATAGGGTATAGATTATAATTTCACATGAAATAACATAATAAAAAATCATTAAACAACCAAAATAAAGTTAATTTACAGAAGATAATTAAGAATTAAGTTTAAAACCGGATATCCCCCAAAAAATCAAACAAGTCAATTTTTTGGGGAGAGTAGATTAAAAAATTGCGTTTATTTATTCCTCTGGTTTTTCCGGCCAATCAATATCCATTGCCTGTGAAACATCTATCCGATTCAGTATTACCCTATATTCTTTCCATGCCAATAAAGCTATTTTCTCTTCCTCAGTCGCAATACCTAAATCAACAGCATCTTGCAATGGTGCAATTTGATTTGTTGCCTCAGCGATGAGTTGTTGTTTTTGGAGTTTAGCATATTGCCGTAATTCATCTTTCGTTGGCGGAGGAATATCTGTCCATTCCGGCAAACCGTTTTTATTTGCTACACGGTGTTTTCCTTCTGGCGCATTATTAGCAGCATATTCCTGATAAATATCATTACTGACTTCTATAATATCATCCGGCAGTGAACCAGCAGCAATATAATTTTGTTCCAATTCTACCGGATAGAAAGCATTTGTTTTTGCACTGTAATAATACATAATTAATATCCTATCGCTATCCAAAAGAATGGGCTATCCCATTTGGCATTTACCCAAGAATTTAATAAATCGAAAGATGAATTATCAATTACATTTACATAGCCAACAGATGCCCCCATAAAACCCATTTTACTTTGAATAGCATTAATATTGACGGCGTAATGCGTATTGGAAAAACTAATTGGTAATTGAATACGTTCTATATAGCCAGCATCAATGACCTTAGTACGCCCCCATTGATAGATAACGCCTGTATCTCCACATCTCCACCAACCATTAATCGCTTTACTGGCACTATTCCTATTACCTTTGGCATTAACTTCATTGTCTACTTCTTCTTTTGTGTATACCCCGATATCCACGGCATCCAAATCAATATCCTCAGACAACTCCTTACCATTCACCTGCCGGATATTAGGTACTCTGCTATTAATACTTTCACTTAACGAAGTTATCATTTCCTGGACAAGCTTTTGCGTGACTGCCAGAGTATTACTATCACCAAGTACATCTGTAAGTTGAATAACACCTTTTTGTGTTAATGAAGCACTTGGAATCTCTGTTAAAGCTTTTTGCTCTAAAGCGATATTTAATTGGGTGGTGAGCTTGTCTATATCGCCATCATCCAAAACATCATCACTACATTGTGTAGAGATAAAATTAGCCACCACCGATGATATCGTTGACGACTGACGCAAAACCTTATTTAATAAACCAATGGAAATAATATTAGGGGGAATTCCCGTATTCAATTCCTGACTTTCTTCATATTCTCCTTGAGAAACAACATTAGCATCCTGACTAATAGAAAAAGCTTTAAAGTCATTTTTATTACTCATGAGTTCTCCTTAAGGAAAAAACTTATTTTTTCATTAAATAAAACTTTGAATTAATGAAAATCAAAATATCTACTTGATCATCGTATATAATTTTCAGATCGCATTTCAATAATAGTCTTTTTCTGATAAAGAATGATGAAATATTTTTATAACTTAGAGAAATTAATTATTTTATTATAGTTGATGTCGTTAATAGATCAATGCCTGAAGCCAAATTTATACCTAAACTATTCATTTACATTCAGCATCCGAAAGTCCCTCTATTTGAACCATTCCCCAAAAATTCAGGTAAGCAGAGAAAATAAGCCACCATATTTTAATCTGAGTTTTGTGATGCTCCTCTCACAACAAAAAACCGACAGTTCCAATAGGATCGATCAGCTTATAAAAACATTATTGAGGATTTATTAGCTTGAATTATTCAAAATAGGTCTATTCTTAATATGTGGACAAATTCTATTGTCAATACTTATTAAACCTACTAAGTAAGGGAAAATTATATGCCATCAAGAAGAGACGTCATAGTTGGAGGATTAAGTCTTGCTGCTGCCAGTACACTATCCGCTGCATCCTCAGCCAACGCCGCAACTGCTAACATAAAACCGACAAGAGCCTATAAAACAAATAGTGCAGAAAAATCCCTTGATATTATTAATCTTTATGACTTGGAAGAAGAAGCACGTAAATTGATTCCAGCGCCCCAATTTGGCTATATCAGCAGCGGTTCAGGTGATGAATGGACTCTACGTGAAAACACCAGAGCCTTTGACGATTTCCAAATTATTCCCCGCTATCTCGCAGGAGTAAAAGAGCCTGACACAACAACCGAATTGCTCGGCAGTAAAGTGGATATGCCTATTTTCATTCCCCCAATGGCAGCACATGGGCTATCTCATACTACCGCTGAATTGGGAACAGCGAGAGGCGCTGCCGCTGCCGGTACCCTGTTTACTGCACAAACTCTAGCTAATTCACCTCTTGAAGAGATAGCGAAAGTGAGTAATGGCCCCAAATGGTTCCAAATTTATTTTACCAAAGATATGGGCATTAACCGCGAAATGATACACCGAGCCAAAGCGATGGGGGCAACCGCAATCGTCTTTACGGTCGATTTAGAGTGGAGTGGTAATAGAGAAACCGATAAACGTAATAAATTTGTTTTCCCACATTCATTACCATTTCCTAATATTCCAGGCGTTCCCGCAGGGGCAACCTTATCAGAGATTACAGCGCTATTTAAACGGGATCTTAATTTCAATGATTTGGAGTTTCTCGCTAAAGAATCAGGCCTTCCAATCATCGTGAAAGGCATTCAATCTGCCGAAAATGCTAAAGAGTGTGTTAACCACGGTGCCGCAGCGATTCAAGTTTCTAATCACGGTGGCCGGCAGTTGGATACTGTCCCGGCAGCAATTGCTTCATTACCACACATTGTTGAAGCTGTTGGATCTAAAATTCCAGTCTATCTAGACGGAGGCATCCGCCGTGGTACCCATGTGTTTAAAGCGCTCGCATTGGGTGCCAAAGCTGTCGCTATCGGTAGGCCCATTTTGTATGCGCTGGCATTGGGTGGAGCACCAGGCGTAACTTCTATTTTAAACCTACTGAAGGATGAGCTGAAACTTAGCATGAAGCTGGCAGGATGTGCAGCCATTAAGGATATAGAGAGAAAATTTATTAGTTTGATTTAACCCATTAACTAATAAAGCAAATATTGGCCCCGTTTCATTTGAAACAGGTGATTTCAGGAAACGGGGTAAATTATGTTACCTTTAGAAATAATAGATACCATAATGAAAAAATCCGTTCTCTCACTTTACACCATTATTTCCTATTATTAATTATTTGCTTCCCCTTGAAATGTTCTTCAAGGGGAAATGTTTCATGTAAATATTAATGGAGTACACGAGACGCTGACAGCTCAGTAATATCAAATTCATAACTTTGTTGTTCTTCCATGTTACTGCGTAAAACATCTTCTACTAATGCAGAAAAACCTGTCATCATCTGCCTTTCCATAATAACGCCTTTTGGTTCAGGCCACGGCAAACTAGCAATTGGCCAGTCACAATGTGACTTATAATAATTAAATTGTTCCAGCCGCTCTTTAGACCGATCAAAATCATTACTCCAGTAAGCATTGCCTAGCCGAAAATTTGTATAAAACTCATCAAAACTACCGAAGATTTCATAAATATAATCAGCAGTTTTCAGCATATTTTTCCATGCTACTTCTTCACTGATATAACCGGCACAAAAACAGTTACGACTTAAAACAATTGCAAGCCACAAATCAAATCCCCACACTAATGCCGGAGGGCGTTTATTAATAGGTTTGACACATTTATGAATATAGTCAGGTGTTACTTCAACTAATTTGGCAAGCACTTTAAACATTTTCCCATCACTAAGAGCAGCATCAATAGCAAAATGTTTTGAATGTACCCCCTCCCACAAACCTGTTAGCATTTTCATATACCCTTCTTCATCAATAATTCCCCAGTCGCTGTATAGTTGGGATTGATGTTCCTGAGTCGGAGATAATGGAAGCAGACAGTAACGATAGCTATCATGGGCAACCCGTGACTGTAGAGGATAATGCTCTAGAGTTTCACTCCAAAAACCTAGCCAATAGTCACTAACAATATTTAGTCGTAATACCTGACGCTTATCTTCTGGTAAAAGAGATAAACCTGCTTGTTGATAATAACGCCGTTGTTCCCATTCTGGGCGCTTAACAATGCGATAAATAATAACCGAGAGTAACATTACGCCAAATAATGCTATACCGCCTACTTGTGCCAGAAGTAAATAGTCCGTATCAGGGACAGATACATTACCTATTATAAATAAAACAATTGCTACAGATAATACAATACCCGTACATACTGCCATTACAAATAAAATATTAATCAACGCATATAATGCACTTAGAAAAGGCAACTTTCTTTTTTCAGAGATAATATGCCTCATTACCTGATAGCCTTTAACGGGGAACTGTCTATAATGAGGCTGATTTTGTAAAAGCTCTTTCATCACAAATGCTTCCTTTCCGAAAATTATCTGTCATATACGATAATTCTTGTCTGTATTATCATAAACTTCAAGAAAACATTATTTTTGCTACTGAGTACCAATTTAGCCAAATTAACTCCATCAGGGGACAATCACAATGAACTTTTCTGGATAATATTTTCTATTGAAGAAACATGATAACATCACAATATTATCATCGTACTGGTTGTAAGAGGCGTAATGAAACTGATTAATCAAAAAAAGTTACTGGAACAGGCCGAAGTTATTTGCCAGGCTCGTGGAGTCCGCTTTACTCCGCAGCGGCTTGAGGTTCTGCGTCTCATTTCAGAGCAACCCGGGGCAATCAGTGCTTATGATTTACTGGATTTGCTACGGGAAGCAGAACCACAGGCCAAACCGCCTACCGTATATCGGGCACTGGAATTTCTGTTGGAACAGGGGTTTATTCATAAAATAGAATCCACCAACAGTTATGTCCTATGTCACCATATTGAACAGCCAAGCCACACTTCAGCAATGTTTATTTGTGACCGTTGTGGTTCTGTTACAGAGCGAGATGGTGGAACCGTTGAATCCGCCATCCAACAGTTAGCAAAAACAGCCGGGTTCAGTTTACGCCATACCATCATCGAAGCGCATGGCTTATGTTCACCTTGTGAAGAGATCGAATCCTGTATTAAACGAGATGAATGCCAGCATGACCACAGAATTGAAGGAAGTAAAAAGAAATAGATATATCCGTTATCTTTCAAGTTGCCTCTTTGTTGGCTGCACTCATTCACCCCGGTCACATCGTTCGCTATGCTCCCGGGGATTCGCTCCCTTGCCGTCGCGAAGCATCTTGAAATTCATGAGGTATAGTAAGTAGATACTTACTTTTGGTACAGAGTCAGACTGAAATAAACAACCGCAGAATCACGTTTAAGATAATCACAACGATAAATTCAACAACATGATTCTGCCGGAATATTGCAATTCTTTAACAATTCCAAAAACAACAATTTGATATTTTACTATCAGGACCAGTTGGCGTTACGAATCACCCCAACCGCCAATCCTTCAATTGTCAGGCTCTGCTCACGCAAATCCACCACAATTGGCTTAAATTCTGGGTTTTCTGCCAACAATTCAACTTTATTTCCAGTCTGTTTAAAACGTTTTACCGTCACTTCATCTTCAATGCGGGCAACAATAATCTGCCCATTACGAACATCTTGTGTTTTATGCACAGCCAGCAGATCACCATCCATAATCCCAACATCTTTCATAGACATTCCGCTGACCCGCAACAGGAAATCTGCACTTGGCTTAAACAATGCAGGATCAACCTGATAATGACTTTCAATATGCTCCTGTGCTAACAGTGGTTCACCTGCGGCTACACGGCCAATTAACGGTAAACCAGATTCTTCCAACAGCAAACGGATTCCCCTAGATGCCCCTGCAACAATCTCTATCACCCCTTTACGAGCCAATGCTTTTAAATGCTCTTCAGCCGCGTTAGGCGAACGAAAGCCAAGACGTGCTGCAATTTCAGCACGCGTTGGCGGCATACCTGTTTGCGAAATATGGTCACGCACCAAGTCATAAACTTGCTGCTGCCTTGCGGTAAGTGCTTTCATTTCGTCCCCTGTTTGTTTATACAGTCAATATGTAAGTATATACAGCTAAATAACGATTGGGAACCTACTAAGGCAGAAAATTAGCCAATTATAATATAATACCTAATTATTAAACCAAATCAGACCATAAAATAGCGCCAAAGGATGGTCCCCCAGACAATTAACGACAGCATCATTGTCAGAAAGACAGCCGCCGATCCCATATCTTTCGCCCGACCGGACAATTCATGGAACTCACTGCCAATACGGTCAACAACTGCTTCAATAGCACTATTCAGGATTTCCATAATCAACACCAGCATCACTGAACCAATCAGTAAAATGCGTTCAATAGCGCCGATATCCAGATAAAATGCAACCATCATAGCCAATATCGCTAAAATTATTTCCTGACGGAAAGCCGCTTCATTTTGCCATGTCGCCCTAATACCCTTCACCGAATATACGATTGCTTTAATGATACGGGTCAAGCCCTTGGATTGATTCGCCATAAATTATTCACACCAAATATGAGGTTATTTGACACTTTCCACTCTTATTATTGTCTTAACACAACAGATCTCAACACCCGTTTCTGATATGCTGGCAACGTGTTGCTAACAAGAGGCTTCAAGATATTTATGTCAAGTTGGCGTAAAATATATTATAAATTATTGAATTTACCACTAAAAATACTGGTAAAGAGCAAACTTATTCCTACAGATCCGATTACTGAATTGCGGCTCGATACGACACGCCCGATTCTGTACGTGCTACCGTATCACTCCAAAGCAGACTTACTGGCATTACGTCAGCAATGTCTTGAGCAGGATCTGCCGGACCCATTAAATTTACTGGAGATTGGTGACACTGAACTTCCCAGCTATGTATTTATCGATAATGGTCCACGTGTATTCCGCTATTGTGCACCAAAGCAGGAATCCGTAAAAATTTTCCATGCTTATCTGGATCTGCATCGCAATAATCCCAATCTGGACATTCAAATGCTGCCAGTTTCTGTCATGTTCGGCCGTTCCCCCGGGCGCGAAGGGCAGAGCACACCACATTTGCGGCTACTCAATGGTATCCAAAAATTCTTTGCCATTCTCTGGCTAGGCCGAGATAGTTTTGTGCGCTTTTCAAACACAGTATCTCTACGCTATATGGCAACTGAGCATGGTACTGACAAGACTATTGCCCATAAGCTGGCTCGTGTGGCACGAATGCACTATTCACGTCAACGCTTAGCAGCCGTTGGCCCACGCCTGCCGGTTCGGCAAGAGCTGTTTAACAAATTGCTGGCTTCAAAAGCAATAGAAAAGTCAGTCTCTGATGAGGCCCGTACCAAGAAAATCTCACATGAGAAAGCCCGACAGAATGCCATTAACATGATGGAAGAGATTGCTGCGAATTTCTCTTATGAAACGTTACGGCTGTCAGGCCGTGTACTGGGTTGGACTTGGAACCGTCTGTATCAAGGGATCAATGTTCACAATGCTGAACGCATCCGCCGTCTGGCACAGGATGGTCACGAACTGGTTTATGCGCCCTGCCACCGTAGCCACATGGATTATTTGCTGCTCTCCTACGTGCTCTACCATCAGGGCTTGGTACCGCCCCATATTGCCGCTGGCATCAACCTAAATTTTTGGCCAGCAGGGCCAATATTCCGCCGCCTTGGTGCATTTTTTATCCGCCGCACATTTAAGGGTAATAAGCTCTACGCCACGATATTCCGGGAATATCTAGGTGAGTTATTTGCCCGAGGTTATTCTGTTGAATACTTTATGGAAGGCGGTCGCTCCAGGACAGGTCGCTTACTCGATCCCAAAACGGGTACGCTGTCCATGACGTTACAGGCGCTGTTGAGAGGAGAATCACGCCCAATTACCATTATTCCGATTTATATCGGCTACGAGCATGTGATGGAAGTTGCCACCTATGCCAAAGAGCTGCGTGGTGCAACCAAAGAGAAAGAGGGCTTTTTCCAGATGATACGTGGTTTGCGCAAACTTCGTAATCTGGGGCAAGGCTACGTCAACTTTGGCGAACCCATCCCGTTGATCCAATACCTTAACAACCATGTTCCTAGCTGGCGCGATTCTATTGATCCAATAGAATTCCATCGCCCCGAATGGTTCAATCCGACAGTCAGTCAACTGTCTGAGAAGATTATGGTAAACATCAACAACACAGCGGCGGCTAACGCAATTAATTTGTGTTCAACTGCCCTGCTTTCGTCACGTCAGCGAGCACTTACTCGTGAGCAACTGCTTGAGCAACTGGATTGTTATATACAGCTCATGCACAATGCACCCTACGCTGCTGATGTCACCGTACCAAAGAAAACCGCGGAGGAGTTGCTAGAACACGCTCTGCAAATGGATAAGTTCGAGGTAGACAAAGACAGTATGGGTGACATTATCATTCTGCCACGTGATCGTGCAGTTTTGATGACCTACTACCGCAACAATATTCAACATCTATTAGTACTGCCATCACTGATTGCCTGCATCGTTATTCATCATCGCCGTATCAGCCGCGAAGCGCTGTTAAGCCAGGTCGCGATCATTTATCCACTCCTTAAAGCCGAGCTATTTATGCGTTATAGCAAAACAGAGCTGCCAGAAGTGGTTAATACGCTGATCAACGAACTGACCCGCCAGTGCCTTATCTGTAACAAGGAGCATGGCATGCTGGTACTTAATCCAGCACGTATCCGCCCCCTGCAATTGCTGGCAGCGGGCATCCGTGAAACACTGCAACGTTACGCCATCACACTCTCTTTACTGAACGCCAATCCAGTAATCAGTCGGGGAGTGCTGGAAAAAGAGAGTCGGATGTTAGCGCAACGTTTGTCGGTATTGCATGGCATCAACGCACCTGAATTCTTTGATAAGGCGGTATTTACTACGTCAGTCCATACACTACGTGAAGAAGGTTATATCAGTGACAGTGGTAATGCGATTACAGCAAATACCCAAGAGCTGTATCAGGTATTAGGTGAACTGATGTCACCTGAGATTCGTCTTACTATCGAGAGCGTCAGTCTGCCGCCAGAGCATAACGATACCGACGAGAGTGCTAAGGAAGGATAATCTTCTTAAATACTGGTGATAATGGTTGTTATTCACATTATCACCAGATGTTTCAGACATAGCTGAAGAAGATGCCAAGGAATAGTACCAGACCAACGTAGTTATTATTGAGGAATGCCTGGAAACAAAGCTCTCTTTCCCGACCAGCGATCAGTTTCTGCTGATAAATAAATAAAGTGCCCGCAAGCAACAGTGACCAATAGTAGATACCGCCCAGATTCATCATATAACCCACCAGCACCAGCACCAGTAACATAGCGAGTTGCAATAACCCAATAATCAACTTGTCGAAACGACCAAACAGAATGGCGGTGGACTTCACGCCAATTTTTAGATCATCATTTCGATCGACCATCGCATACTGTGTATCATAAATAACCGACCAGAAGATATTAACCAGGAATAACAACCAACACTCTAGTGGTAAGGACTCACTAACTGCCGCAAATCCCATAGGAACAGCCCAACCGTAAGCGGCCCCCAGTACAAACTGAGGAAGATGACTAAACCGTTTAACAAAGGGGTAAAGCCAAGCCAGAGCCAACCCAACGACTGACAACCAGATAGCCATTTTATTCAGGGTCAGCACCAACCCGAAAGAAACCAGCGCCAGTACGACAAATAGGATCTTGCTCTCTTTCTCACTAATAGCACCACTCGGCAGGGGACGTGTTTTTGTGCGTTCAACATAACCATCAAATTTTCTGTCAGCAAAATCATTGATTGCACACCCTGCCGCACGCATCAGAAACACACCGGCAGTAAAGACCAATAATATGTGCATATCTGGAATCCCTTTCCCAGCTATCCATAAAGCCCAGAAAGTCGGCCACAACAACAATAATGCACCTATAGGTTTATCAATGCGCACTAAACGGCAATAGGCCTGCCATTTACTTTGCGCCATACTTCCCGCCACTTCTGTTTCCCCCTTTTAAATTTTACCTTTTATACACAGGTGATTCAGGTAAAAAGACTTCGGTTAATAATAATGGCTTGCCTGATAACCTCAGCAATGATCGTCTTGCCCAACGGTTCCCCTGCTGCCCTACATGAATATAGTCCCGCGTCAATTTATTACCACTAAAAAGATATCGCCCCAGTGGGACTGTTCCTAAATCAACCAAACTTTCATCAGGACCGGTTAATGTTGCTTCAGGGATTAACGTCCGCCCCAATAGCCAAGGGATATTATCACCGCACAGTACGATCTCACGCAGCCAATATCTTTGACCCGTTAGCAAACACTCATTTTCATCAGAAAGTTGTTCCTCGGTAATAAAACATTCTCTGAATGGTATGATACGAACACAGTTGCAGTATTGCTCAAAACGGCGGGTCATTGAGCCCAACTCCATCAACCAGTCTAAAACCTCATCAGGCAAAACGGGCGAATCCACCGAAAGCCACTGAATAGGCACCGTTGTTAATATTGAGTCAGTTGACATACGCTTTTCCATTAGGACAAATTTCTTTCATCCGACAGTACAATTGATAACCGCAGAGAATACCACGTTGCAGGTATACAGAATAAAAAGTTATAACAAATTCTATACCCTTCATCTTTCAAGCTGCTGCTTTGTTGGCTACTTTCACTCACCCCAGTCACATAGTTATCTATGCTCCTGGGGATTCGTTCACTTGCCGCCTCGCTGCAACTCGAAATCTATTAGGTATATAAATATTGTTGACCAAAAATAAGCGAATTATGATGAACATAATTCGCTCATATCAATTAACTTTCTAACTCAGAATAAGTGACTAACGCCATGCTTTAAAATGATTAATCAACCCATTTGTTGAACTATCGTGGCTGACAACCCTATTATCATCCTTAAGTTCTGGCAAAATACGGTTAGCCAATTGTTTACCCAATTCAACTCCCCACTGGTCAAAAGTAAAGATGTTGAGAATCGCCCCTTGCACAAATATTTTGTGTTCATACATAGCAATCAACACCCCCAAGCTAAATGGGGTCATTTCACGTAACAGAATAGAATTAGTCGGGCGATTTCCTTCAAACACTTTAAATGGTGCAACATGTTCAACTTCAACCGCCGTTTTACCACTGGCGACAAATTCAGCATCCACCTGCTCACGAGATTTACCAAAGGCTAATGCTTCTGTCTGAGCAAAAAAGTTAGATAACAATTTGCTGTGATGGTCACTCAATGGGTTATGGCTGATGGCTGGCGCAATAAAATCGCAAGGGATCAGTTTAGTTCCCTGATGGATAAGCTGATAAAACGCGTGCTGACCATTTGTTCCAGGTTCTCCCCAGATGATTGGGCCGGTTTGGTAATCCACTGGATGACCATTGCGATCGACATATTTACCATTGGATTCCATATTGCCTTGCTGAAAATAGGCAGCAAAGCGATGCATGTACTGATCGTATGGCAGAATCGCTTCAGTTTCTGCGCCAAAGAAATTGTTGTACCAAATACCAATTAACGCCAGCAATACAGGAATATTCTGCTCAAATGGGGTATTGGCAACATGCTGATCCATTGCATGTGCACCACTAAGCAATTGTTCAAAATTTTCAAACCCAACAGAGAGTGCAATAGACAAACCAATCGCTGACCACAACGAATAACGGCCACCAACCCAATCCCAAAACTCAAACATATTTTTGGTATCAATACCAAATTGCTTAACTTCCTGTCCATTTGTGGAAAGCGCCGCAAAATGCTTTGCAATATGTCCTTCATCACCCGCACTTTTTAAGAACCAGTCACGGGCAGAGTGAGCATTGGTCATCGTTTCCTGAGTAGTGAACGTCTTGGAAGCAATGAGAAACAGCGTCGTTTCCGGGTTAAGTACTTTCAAGGTTTCCGCAATATGGGTTCCATCAACATTAGAAACAAAATGCATATTCAAGTGATTCTTATAAGGTTTCAGCGCTTCCGTCACCATATAAGGGCCAAGATCTGAACCACCGATACCGATATTCACAACATCAGTAATCACCCTACCGGTATAACCTTTCCATTCGCCATTAATTACGCGTTCACTGAAATCTTTCATTTTTGCCAACACCGCGTTGACCTGCTGCATAACATCTTCCCCATCAACCACAATCGGGGTATTGCTACGATTACGTAGCGCAATATGCAGTACAGCGCGATCTTCCGTACGGTTAATTTTCTCACCCGAAAACATACCGCGAATCGCCCCGGCAACATCCGTCTCTTTAGCAAGTGCCTGTAATTTTTCTAATGTCTCCGTTGTGATGCGATTTTTTGAAAAATCTACCAGGATCTGGTCATCGAATGTCGCTGAGAACTTAGCAAAACGATTTGGCTCCTGTTCAAACAATTCACGTAGGTGAATATCCTTTATCTGCGCAAAATGTTGTTCTAACGCTTTCCAAGCTGAGGTTTGACTAGGATTGATATTTTTCATAGCTATGCTCTCTATCAACTGACTGTAATTAATTGGGAGTTAAAGAAAGATTGTAACCTGTAATTCTGTGATTCGAGCCTCTTTTCCTTTAATCGCTGATATTGGTCAAAACGATTAAGTTTTTCTAGTTCCATCTACCGGGGCGTACAAAAAACAATCACCTCTCTCTACTATCCTCAATTTATTTTATGATTCTCATCGCGTCATGAAAGATATTGATGTCACTCTTCACTCCGTTGACTCAAACCCGTTAACCCGATATTTCTAAAAGACTATCCAGTTAACAGAAGGTTATCGCAATGAGTGCTGTTTCATCCCAATGCCCAGAAATTGGCGGGCATGTAGTCGCAAAATTTGGTGGTACCAGCGTGGCAAATTTCGATGCCATGAATAACAGTGCAGATATCGTACTGGCAAATAAAGCAGTACGTGTGGTTGTGCTGTCTGCTTCTGCCGGTATAACAAACTTATTAGTTACATTAGCGGAAGGCTGCGATGCAGATAAGCGGGCTGACTACTTGAAACAGATCCACTCCATTCAATACGCAATTATTGATCGTTTGCATGAATCCGATACGATTCGTCAAGAGATTGATCGTCTACTGGAAAATATTAAAACCCTTGCTAAAGCCGCATCTCTGGCAACCTCTGCGGCTCTGACAGATGAATTAGTCAGCCACGGTGAACTGATGTCCACACGATTGTTTACCGAATTGCTTCGCCAGCGAGGGAAAAATGCCGAATGGTTTGATATACGCAAAGTGATGTATACCGACGATAGTTTTGGCCGTGCAGAACCAAACCATGAACAACTTCAATCGTTGGCAACGGAACATCTCTTACCACATCTGAAAAATAGCCTGGTTGTCACCCAAGGTTTTATTGGTCGTGAAGAGAACGGCCGTACCACTACACTGGGGCGCGGTGGCAGCGATTATACTGCAGCACTCTTGGGAGAAGCCCTTGGCCTGAAACGCGTTGATATCTGGACAGATGTTCCGGGCATTTATACCACTGACCCGCGAGTCGTTCCAACTGCCCAACGAATTGATAAGATTGCCTTTGATGAAGCGGCGGAGATGGCAACATTTGGCGCCAAAATCCTACATCCGGCAACACTGTTTCCTGCTATTCGCTGTGGCATTCCAGTATTTGTCGGCTCTAGCAAAAAACCACAGGCCGGCGGTACGCTGGTTTGTGATACCACAGAAGCCCCACCACAGTTCCGCGCTATTACCCTGCGCCAGAAACAGACGTTATTGACACTACACAGCCTGAAAATGCTCCACGCACAGGGATTTTTGGCTGAAATATTTACCATTCTGTCACGTCATAATATTTCAGTGGATTTGATCACCACCTCCGAAGTTAATGTGGCATTAACACTCGACACCACTGGCTCCACTAGCACAAATGGCAGCCTGCTGACCAATGCACTGATGACGGAGCTTTCGACGCTGTGTCGGGTTGAAGTGGAAGAAGATCTGGCGCTGGTGGCAATTATTGGTAATCAGCTTTCTCAAACCAATGGATTAGGAAAAAAGGTTTTTAGTGTGCTGGAAAGATTCAATCTTCGTATGATCAGTCATGGTGCCAGTAACCATAACCTGTGTTTGCTTGTTCAAGGCAAAGATGCAGAACAAATTGTTCAAACGCTTCATCAGCGTTTGTTTGAATAAGTATAGTTTTTCAGGTACTTGATATCCTTCTCAGTTAAAAGGCTGAGGGGGATATTACGATAAGTCCATTATTTGACTTACAAATTCATTGTGTAGGAATATCTGTTTTTCATAATAGCGAGACTCCCGCTTTCTTCATTATTATTTTTACTTCATGCTGGCAAAATCATAAAAATTTTCTTTTGATTTTACTATTTATTTTTAAATAGCTTTCTGCTGAAAATTCTAGTGTGAATTAGTTAACATTTTTAATTACATATTTAATTATATTGAGGGATAGTAAATCATAGGATATTTTTTAACAAAATATTATTTTCTCACTTATTAGAAAATTGTACGCAGAACAATCATATTATCTTGATAAAAAAAGGACTATCAATTAGTATGCATCACGATTAAAACTAAGGTATTGATATTCCATACTGTTGAATAACATATGTAAAATCAATCAAATGAACTGAAGGAATAACAGTTATATTAGCAAGCAAATATACTTTAGCTTGTGCGGTAGCTATTATTTTTTCTAGCCATCAAGCAGTATCTATTATAAACAAATCATACAAATACAATCTTGGTATATACCCTATGGATTTCAAGATGCATCGCGACGGCAAGGGAGTGAATCCCTGGGAGCATAGATAACTATGTGACCGGGGTGAGCGAGTGCAGCCAACAAAGAGGCAACTTGAAAGATGACGGGTATAAAAGGATAATATATGGAACTTGAACAGCAAGTATTATCGATAGTCAACAAAATTGCCAGAAAAAATATTGAGTTAGATGATGAACTTTTGAAGCAAAATTTAATAGATTCAATTACTACAGTCGATCTCATCCTGGCATTACAAGAGGAATTCGATTGCTACATATCAGCAACTGATGCTGAATCTATTCTCGAAACCCCTGAGTCAATTATCCACTATTTAAACAACTTAAAATGATGTTAAAAAAGATATCCATTAATATCGCGGCGTTATTATTCGCAGCAATTATTTTTTCATCTATTATATTATTTATTAATAATTTCACTTCGAAAATAGTAGAATACAAATATATTAAAGACGATAATAAATCGAATAATTATATACCTACGATTACAGATCAACACAATGCTATTGATTTCTCAAAAGAAAAATCACTTGAATATGGATTTAAAAATAATCATGTCATTTTATTTGGATCTTCTGAATTAACAAATAGAGCGCATCAATTCATTCCATATAATTTCTTAACAAAAAATTTAAATATTCCCACAATAGGTATTGGTAAAGCACATTTTGAATTATTAGCAATTTACGGTTATTTATCAGCTTATCAAGAATATTTAAATAAAGATAGCAGAATAGCCATTATTCTGTCGCCAGGATGGTTTGAAAAAACAGACTTGTTACCACAAGCATACTATTCTCACTTTCCATCCTATATCGCAAATAAACTCGCAAATGATGAAAATGCAAAAAATATATTTTCTAGCTATCTCAATGAAAACAAAGATAACTTTGAAAATTTAAACGCTACCCAATTAAAGTTGATTCATAAAGACAATATAATAGTGTCATCAGTTGCAAATGTTTTAAACTATATAGCAGAGGCAAGAATAAACATCAAAAATATAATAACCGACAATCATAAAATTAAAGCTGACAATATTTATGTCCTTCATAAAGATCCTTTAATGAAAAAACAATTTAAAATTGCCAATACCGAAGTTCAATGGCTAGATCTAGCTAATGATGCTAAAAATATTGAACTTAACAATATGAGCAAGGAGACGCAATGGGTAAATAAAAAATACTATGAAAAATATGTAAAAGATAAAAAAAGTAAAAAAGCATTTCCTAATGGCATCAATTACAGTAAAGAAATGAACGCCTTTGACAATATATTGAATTTATTAGCGAAATATAATGTCGATGCTCTGTTTATTATGCAGCCATTAAACCCTTATGTATACACAGATACAAACGATTTTAAACCCGTTGAAAATATTATATCAGAGAAAATAAAATCTCATGGTATGGGATATTTAAATCTTATTGAAGAGCAATATCAGCCAGGAGTATTAACGGATATTATGCATATGGGGGAATATGGTTGGTTATTAACTGATAAAGCTATTGTGGAACATTTTGCGAAATGAAATATTTTATAAAGGCTTTTTTATTATATCTTTTTCTAATGCTTACCTTATTTTATCATTCTGATTCTATCGTCAATGGTAGCAGTGAAGTTAAAGTAAAATATGAATATCAGAAATTTTAGAATAGAAAAGGCATAAAAAGACATGTTTGCAAATTTTAATTTTTTCATTTATCTATTTTCAGCCTCAATTGTTTTTTCTTTATTTTTTCTATTTTTTAATAAAAAAATAAATCCTAAAATTGCATTAAGTGTACTTTCTATTATTTGCTGGTGTATTATTTTTAGATATAAAATTTATATACCTATAGCATTATCTGTTTATTTCTATTTAATAACTTTAATTTTCAAAAAGAATATAATTAATAAATTAGTATCTTCTCTGCTAATAATTTCACCTTTATTTTTAGTTAAATTAAATTTGGAATTTAGTCATCTACTCAGTGTTATCGGTTTATCCTTTTTTACATTTAGGGCTATTGATGTCATTTTATTCTCTAGCAAGCAACAGAAAATAGTAATTTATGAATATTTTGCTTATTTATTCTTACCATTAGTTTGGCTGGCTGGCCCTATGTATAGATGGAACAGCTTCAAACGTGATTTACTTGAATTACAAGTGCCAGTCTCTTTAGAAAAATGGTTTGCCGGTGCTGGACAAATATTATATGGTGTAGTTCAGAAATTTTTATTCGCCGCCATTATCTATAACGTATTTTTATCTGACTATATTAATAAAGACACTATTGAATCATACTTAGTAGTTGCTATAAGTTATAGTTTTTACTTATATTTTGACTTTGCAGGTTATACCAATATGGCTTGTGGAGCCGGCAAGCTATTTGGAATAAACTTACCTATTAATTTTCATTATCCAATTTTAGCCAAAAATCCACAGGACTTTTGGCGTAGATTTCATATTAGTTTATCTGAATGGTTAAGAGACGTCATCTTTATGCCATTATATAAGATGCTAATGGAAAAAGACTTTTTCAAACATCATAGACTTTTTGCCCAGAATATCAGTATTTTTATCACATTATTTTGTATGGGTATTTGGAATGGACTAGAACTTAATTACATTATAAGTGGTGCTTTATTTGGTTCTTACTCAGTAATGCATAACTGCTTAATTAATTACACCAGAGATAAAGAAAATATCGCTAATATCCTAAATACAAAGATCATCTCTTTCTTTGGCAGACTGACAACGTTAACTTTAATTTGTTTTTCTTTATATATATTTAGTGGATACAGTTTTATAAAATGAAATATCTTGACGAATATAGCGAATCAAATTTTGATTTATTAATCAACGATAAAATAATATCGCCTTCTCATCCAAACAATCCCGCCATAGTGGGTTCAGATCAAGTCATATATTGGCGTGATTTATATCATGAGATTAAAAAATGGCATTCCAAATATTTAGAATTAAATTTAAATCGCAACACCCCTTTGATCTTATACGGACACAAAGAAGCTAATTTTTTAGTTTCAATTTATGCATGTATAACCTATAAGATCCCATTTATTCCAATCGATATAATTTATCCAATACAACGCTTATTAGAAATTGCATCACTATCCAACACTCCTTATTACTACGATGTGATTAACAATCAATTCAAAACAACAAACGTTGATTATATTGAGTTTGATGAAGATAATGTTGCCTATATCATGTTCACATCCGGTAGCACAGGAAAACCTAAAGGCGTAGTCATTGGACGTGAAAGCGTTTATGATCTTATGCGATGGATGTACAATGATTTCAAGCTTGGTGAAAAACCTGTTTTCATGAATCAAGCGCTATTTAATTTTGATTTATCCATGTATGAAACATTTGGCACATTGGTATACGGTGGTACATGTATTTGCATTTCTCAAGAAACAACGACTGATTCTGAAAAATTCTATCAAATTTTAAATCATTATCAGCCAACGGTATGGGTTTCCACACCCTCTTTTTCCTATAAGCAATTGCTATCGCAAAATTTTAATTATTCCTTTTTAAAAAATCTAAAACATTTCCTATTTTGTGGTGAAATTCTAAGTAAAAACCTCGTTAAACATTTAAGGAAAAGATTTCCATCTGCCATTATCTATAACACTTATGGTCCTACAGAAGCTACTGTAGCAACAACATTAATTGAAATTAATGATCAATATCTCCATTCTGATATGGAATTATTGCCAATTGGAGAGTCAAGATCAGGTTCTACTCTAACATTAGAAAACGACGAAATTGTCATCTCTGGCTCTCATGTTATGAGAAAATATATTGGAGCCAAAACGGAAGATAATAATAGATTGACCATTGATCAACATGGAACGAGAAGTTTCCGAACTGGAGATATCGGCAAATTAATTGACAATATCTGGTATTGCTTTGGTAGGAAAGATAACCAAATAAAACTAAATGGCTATCGCATTGAGCTACATGAAATTGAAGAAAGGCTGATGAACCTTCCGATTGTCGATAGTGCTGTCGTTTTACCATTAAAAAAAGAAGATGGCTCTATTGTACGTTTGGTTGCTTTTTGTAAATTCAATACAATCCTTGATAAGGAAAATTTAGTTAACCTGCTTAAAAACAGTTTACCTTCTTATATGATACCTAGTGAATTCATCAATATTGATAATTTTCCAATTACAAATAACAGTAAAGTTGATACAAAATCTTTACTGTCAATATATAATAATAATGAATGTGAAATTATAAAATAATTAACGGAAATCCGAAAATAGAAAGAAAAATAAGGTATAAACAACCTATAAAGAAAGAAATAATTTTAAATATATATGCTCAGTAAAAATAGGTTCACCATAGAAAATATATCAATAATCAAGAGATATTAACTATGACAGGTGATCAGCTCAGTATTCTCATCCCCCACTGATCACCTGTTGCCCAACATTAAAAGAAGACTTTCTATAATTTAGATACTATTAGTCGTTCGCAATGTTGACCATAATGCTTTCATGGCCTTTCCTCTGGGGAAAGCAATATATTCCGGTTCAATTAACGACGGACGCCAACTCATTTTATATTGACGTTGAGAAGCAGCAGGATAAACAATGCCACCTTTTGATGACAACCATTTGGCAACTTTATAAAAGATTGCCGAGTCATTGAAGTATCCTTCCTCGCCGAACTCCACCAAAGGCGTGAAGCCCAAATGAAGGTAGGAAACTACGCCCTCTTTCAGGAAGTCATTAATCGCGGTTTCATTAATAAATTGCATAGTGCCGTCGGGTATATCCGGTTTTTTTCGAGATAGATTATGAAACCATCCCGATGTCTCCCCCCAAGTGTAGCTATAAACAATATATGCCTGAATTTGTTCTCCCTGTGTTGCAATATAGACTCTGTGCTGGCCTGAACTCACTTCCACCGTATTGAAATCAATCACCAATTTTTTCAGGGCCTTCGCGTGTTTTTCTTTCAGCCAAAGCTGATTAATATGTTCTAGTTGTGGTTTAAATCGATAATATTCCTCTTGCGAGCAGATCTCTCGAATGGAAACCCCCGCTCTTCTGGATTTACTGATTTTATTTCTAAGCTGCTGAAACCGTTTGCCTTTCATATCATATCCATCAAGGCTCAATGAATAACTCGCGCCAAGCTGGTTCACAGAAAAACCATTATTTTTCAACAACACAAAATCGCTCTCATCACCGTGCAGAAAAACCGGGAAAGCCCGCTTTTCTCTGGTGAAGTTGAGAAAAGAGTGCAAAAGTGCAGCTCGTTCTTCGCCAGGAGCCAAAATACCGCCTACACACATATGCAGATTTTTGTCCTGAAAGAAACCAATAGCCCCCTTTTGATTAGTAAACCAATATGTTTCACTATTGAACAACAGGCTACTCAACGGGTGCTTTGCATAGCAAAGCACTTTTCTAAGATGACTGTTGCCAAGAACATCTTGAGCGTTCCCGGTAGCAATAATCTGGGGAGCATCAAGCAACATGCTCATAACGCTCACCTTGATTATTTCGGGAATACTGGACAGGGATGAACCCATGCTTCCTCGCAATATCCCGAATCGCCAATGCATCATTATAATCAATAGATTTACCGATGCTTTGATGAACACTTACCCCTTCAAGCGCTACAGCGATAGTTTCTGATAAACAGGCGAGATTTACCCCCGCAGGTACATCGATCACGTTGCAATCGCTATAAGCCACTTTCTCAGGCTGATAGACCAATCCCCCCTCGTAAATTTGACGGTTGCCATCACGAATGAAATCGAAAGGTCTGGCCGCATCAAAAACGATGGCAGAATCTTTTAAGTAATGTGTATTCAAGAAAGGCTTACCTTCACTCGTTGCCGAAACAATAAAATCAGCCTGACTCAAAGAATGTTCATAACTCTCTATCGCTTCCAAACCAAAGGTACCAACAACTTCAAGAACTTGCTGATGTAATATTTGTGCATCTGTCACCCCCGGATTTTGTTTAACAAGCCATTTTCTCATCTTATCCATGACCGAATCTGGCTGGATAACATCATGAGTCCTTAACACTGCGGAGAGAAGCGCCTTGGTCAGTTCAGAGAGCAATACGCGTGCTTTATTGGGGCGGCTAACCAAGATAATCCGGCCAAAGTTATGAGCTAAACCAATGACTGAAAGCCTGCCTACGGAGCCTCTGGCGCCCACTACCGCCAATGTTTGCCGGGATGCATTCTCAGTCAACATTGAGCGTATCCCCTCAATCACCGCCACCGCCGTCAGAGAGTTGCCATTAGTCAATATCCGACCCTGCCGATTATTCACCAAGCTATTACCACCATTAGTAATAACCGAGGTATAAGCACCTAAGCCAACAATTTCAGCGCCATTTTTCTCTGCCACATCAAGATATTCCTTCATCAATACCACCCGTTCTTTCGCCGACAATGCCATCATATCTTCGGGACTGATGGGGGAGAAAAGGAGCATGCCATTGGCATATGCCGTTGAACTCTCGACACCAAACTCAACCGCGATATCCGGATTAAAATCAATCGAGGAAACCTGCGTGATCCAATTACCGAGCTGTTTCTGCTGCTCCAGCGTGTAATTCTCCTTTATTGACAAGCAATAAGAATGAGCGAGCTCATTGACCGAAGTGGTATGAATCAAGAAAGCGAATTTCTTACCCTCAATCAATCCAGGGATAGGCGCTTTAATCTGGGCCAAGTTGTTATTTTTTGAAATGGGATAACTCACCGAAGCGGGTGGAAGCTCCGCAACCGGTATGTCTATCAAGTGTGAAAAAAGAATGTCATATCGTCCATTCTCAACCAGTTGACATATCTCATCAAAAGCCGTGAAAAACGTCTTAATATCCTCTTTGGAAACGTTAAGCGGTGGCTCAAAACGTACAGAACAAGGACGAGACATTAACGGCATGGTGAAAAGACCATAATGTTTCAACAAGAAACTACAAATGATATAAGCCAGGCCCCCGCTTCTTTGACTGAAATTGATAAATATGTTGGAAGCCGCTTTGCTGTCCTGTATTTCAAGACCACGCATCAACCCAGCCCCTTGCCAGTAAAAATGCTCCGGGTGTTTAGCAGACAATTGTTCAAGACATTCATCAACATAACGGCTGACTTCTTGAATATGGGTTAACGCCTTACCATCATCTTTAGTCAGATGCTCGATAACAGCAATCCCCATCGTTGCGGCTAGAACGTTATTGGCAAAAGTGGAGCTATGTTTCCTGTCGAACTCGGATAAATAAAGCTCATCTGAATACAACATCGCACCAATCGGCGAGATACCTGCCCCCAGCGCTTTAGAAAACAGGATAACATCCGGTTTCAAAGCATAGAGCGTGGCCGCGCAAAATGCCCCGAGCCTACCGATACCCGTCTGAACTTCGTCAAATACTGACAATGTGCCATTGTCTTTACACAGTGCCAAAATACTGGACAACGTATCTGGTGGAATCACTTTCATTCCACCTTCTCCTTGCACCGGTTCAATGATAAATGCAGCAAATTCCCGGCTCTCCAGCTTTCTTTTTATTTCATTTAAATCTTCGCTATCAACCTGCTCATATAATTTATCATCGTAAATGAAATCGGCTTTAAATCGATTTGATCCCGTAGCGGATAATGCCGAATAGGTTTTTCCGTGAAAACTGCGATGCAAGCTCAGAATACGCTTTCTGCCAGTAAACAGACGGGTAAATTTAATCGCAGCTTCTACTGTTTCAGCACCACTGTTAGTAAAAGTACAGTGGGTATATTTTTCCTTATCTATTTGCTCTGCAAGCATTTCAGCCAATAGCCGTACCTTTTTGTGAATATTGGGCTGAAAGAAGATAGGCTCTTTATCTTTAGTGAATCTGTCAATTTCAGCGATAGCGAAATCAGGATTATGTCCAAATGGCAGAGCACCATATTGAGCCAAAAAATCCTTAACAACCCGGCCATCCGATAATGTAAGCTGGTTATCTTGAGCAGACTTGATATCCAATTCAAGGCCCACAGAATTCAATAAACTCTCACGATATTGATTAACAAACATAGTTTTCTCTCTTTTTTTAGGTGCACAAAGTCATGCTGTAAACAGCATGGGAAAATCCTTGAGTGATAAATAGGTGATTCTAGAAGTAATTAAGTTTGCTGCATGATCTGGTTAATCATTTGGAATTCTCCTATCGGATGAAATTTAAATAACTGTACTGCCAAATAGAAATTCATAATTTCCGGTGTTGTCATTACCTTAATCCCACCGCAACATCGGAATATGAAACTGGCAGTCTCCTCAAGGATCTTTTCCAAGGTATAACGTAACGCGAGAATCTTATGGACGGCATTTTCATCCTGGCTAGCATAAAAGGCAATAATCATCATCTGACCGAGAATAACATTAATCTTATAATCAGCTTGGGTCAGGGTATATTTAATTGGTTGCTGTTCTACTACTTTCTCAGGAATAAAACGAGTCAGCCCATCAAGAATTCCAGAATAAGTATTTGCGGCAAAATAATTAAATAGTGATAAACCGCAGGAAAGCAGCATCTGTTGTTCAATCCCTTTATAATGAGAAAGTCGTTGAGGTGATACTTCGGCATCCAAGAATTTGATTTCTTGATTATCACTTTCAGCCAAAATTGCCAACTTCCAAAAGGGAATAACCTTAACATTCTGCACCGATTTAGAAATCATCACGATTCTCATCTCATTGTTATTATCGGTATCGCAGACGGATAACACATAATAATCAGCAATCGAAGATAAGGAACAAGGTTTCTTCGAACCATTAACAAGCAGTTTTCCCTCTTTAGAATGCATTTTAAGTGACGGTGTAAAAATATCCGTTCCAGGCAGGCCCTCTGCAAAAGCAGAAGCAACCAGCGCTTTTGATGCCATAACGCCATTCAATAATATGTTGCTGTCTTCGAATATGTCAGGAAATTTACTGCAAGCCAGTACAATATGATTATGCATTGTTAAGGCAATACCAACAGCGGGAAGCCATGCAGAGGCTTCACGGATAGTATTACCGACTTGATGAAGCCCATCCATATTGGATTGAGCCATCAAACGTAGGCATTGTGAAGCGGCTTCAGAACCCAATAACAATCTTTTCAATCTATCTGGTGTCAAATGTTGGTATTTCCCGCTATTCTTCCTGAGTTCTTCAACAATATTTGTCATTTTTAATTCTCCTTAACCTATTCAAACAACCTGCTGAATAAGGCCAATATCTACACTAAGCCCATGTATTTAAGGCGTGACTGCTGCATCTGTTCAACCAAGGAATGAGATAGCTCAAGACGAGATTCCACCGTAGAATCGGACAACAACATTCCAGGCACTAATTCATAACCTTCAATCAAGCGCAAGTGGTGCTGCATACCCCGTTGATAGAACATTTCACGCTCCACAAACAAGTCATCAACAGATACCTGGTTCCATAACGCCAGCCCTTCTTCTATACACTCAAGAGCCGATTGCTTTAGAGAACTATCATTTTCGAGTGCCATCTTGACGATATTTGCACACACTGTCAGATGTCTTAATTCATCAGCATTGGCTCTGGCCTGTGTCTCGGCGGCGACAATATCAAAAGGGCGCCACTTGATTTCGCTGAGCTCTGACGTTGGCGCAAGCACGCCTTCCAGAACAACAGTAATGATTAACACGCCTGCAATGTAGTCATTTTTCAACACCACCCACTCATCGAAATAAGTTCTCAATGTTTCCAACATATTAGTCATTTTTCCTCGTAAGAGGCTTTCCATTTTTCCGGCCACATTGTCGATATCCGCAAAGCCTATTCTGACCAGATGTTCTCTGAATAATTTAGCATGTCTACCTTCATCAAATATCTGAGTCAGCATATAATCAAAGTTGATATTGTCAGGAGCCTTATCTGCAAGTAACAATAATGCTTTCGTTGCTTCATATTCCGAAATCGATTTAAAAGAAAGTTCCCTGATCAGAGACTCCCGTAAATCACCCGGCAAATAGGTTAATTTAGGATCATTGGCATAATGGGTTCTTTTTCTTTGTTCAACATTTATCTGTTCAGTGAACCATTCATCCAAGCCCCAATCTTTTGCCCGCATTTCTACTTCCGATGCCTGTTTAATTAAATTCATAATATAAATGCCTCCCCAAATAAGTTATCTCTCTATAATGATTTACTTCAATGAACAGTGGGCTGCTTAAATATATTAATAGATAACTTAGGAAAATTTCCCAGTACACCTCGATCCAGGCAGATATGAACAAACAGTGCAATAACGCTGTAATTGTCCTTAAAGAACCAGATCCAGAGCAAACTAATCACACTGAGTGTGAATAAATTATGGCAAATATTATAAAAGGTATAAAAAGCAGCAGGAGGAATTTCTTTTTTATTCAGTAAACTCCAGATCCGCCCTGGGTAGTAGCCAATAATATCAATCAGAAAAAATAACAAAATAAATTGCCACCAATTTATATAACTTTCAAGCTGCCAGGTCAGAAATAAACTGATAAAGAACAATCCTAGAAATTCCCAACGCAGAATTTTCAATGTATTAATCATCGCTATTCTCCATTATTTCTCTTTTCATGATTGCAATAATGTCTCCTGGCTGTTTAATCCAGGCACTGTGAGGATTACCTTTGAGAGACAAAGTTATTTCCCTAACTTCTGCATTAGGTATAAGACTTGCTAATACCTGAGTAGACTTTAACGGAGCCCAATTATCTCCTTTAAAACAGATATAAATAGCCTTGGATAAATTTTTATTCTCCTTCCCCTTATAAGCACGGACATGATCATAATTTCCCGTACAAGCAGTTTTGGACCAGTCCCGCATTAACCCCTTAGCTTCTCTTATGCCAAAACCAATCTTTTTCCCAGGGAGATAACCATATAACGCAGTCAGAATGTTAAAAATAATAGCTGCTGTTATTATCTGTACCCTCCCCATTCCCTGCCAATTCTTATACCATACGTTCCCGGTTGCCACACAAAACAGAGAAAATGACCTGTCAGTTGATCTGGCAAAGAGCGTCGCAATATGTCCTCCAAGACTGTGACCAAAGACAATAGGAATTTTATGTCTATTTAATTCAACAGCCTTGTCTAACATTGCCGGAAGATAATCCTGCAACAGATCGGAATAGTTATAGTCATTTTTTCGACTTGGTTTAGGTTGATTGTCTCCATAACCTGGCATATCAGCAGTGACAACCTGAAACCCCTCTTTTACCAGTTGTTGTATTAAAGCGTCATATTTCCTGATTTCCACACCAATAGCAGGTAACAATATAACAACTCTGCCATTACTATCTCCCTGATAAACTTTATAATTACAGAGAAAATTGCCAGCCACTTTAAAATGATTACCATTAATATTATTTTTCATATCTATATGCTCCCAATAACTACATCACGCTCCGGTGACTGGCATTGGCGATAAATCCGCCAAAAAAGTTTTATTTTCAATGCGATAAGTGTCAAATGCTTGTCCATATCGCCGGGTTATTAGTGATTTTCTAATTTTTTATTAACCAATATAAAAGCCCCTTATACTTTCTTAGTAACAGGCTATAGATAAAGCAAGGAACATATATTATTTTATAAATTATTTGCTGGAAAAATTATTTTACACATTAGAAAAATTTAGTTTCAAATGTAAATCATACCATTTAAATATTAATAAATAATTTATAAACCAATAATAAAATATCAATTTTAAATGTATTGAATTTACATGAAACAATATTGATAGAAAGCTATAACCACATAAAACAACAAACAGTTAATAGTAATAAGAGATAATCTTAGTTTAAATAACACATAAAAAAAATGAAATTTATTCATGAATCAATTTGAAAATATATTCAAAAAATTATTTACCAACATTATTTTCACAAATCTATTTATATTACTTCCTTAGATACTTTACATGGCAAAATTATTAATACCAATGAATTATATCATTACCACTATTTAGTTTATGAAATTAACCAGCCATTCTGCTCTCTTACTCTATGACTGGTTTTATATTAACTTTAATTATAACGACTAATTTTATAGAATTAAGTTATTCGCTTCCAAAGACTGGCTATACCAAATCCCAAAATAAGCATTGGCAGAATAGCGAGCGCACTCCCCACTACAGGAGCATGTAATCCGACAGAAACAAGGTATATAATTGGAGCATAGAGAATACATGTAATGTAAGTACAGATAATTAATAAAATCAACGCAACGCTAAATTTATTGAACTCCCTCAACATCAAATCCGTTAATAAAAACAGCAAAACAGGTAATGTAATAAGATAAGATGCTGTGGGTACAACTAATGCTGCGACAAGGCTAAATAATCCAGCAAGTATCCTTAAAATGCTCTGGATATTTGATACAGTTCGGCGTGAAGATGAAAACCATATATTTCTTATCGCTAATGAGATAGAGAGTAAAAATGTTAAAATACCTGTAACGAAAGCGGAAAATATAGATATGATAATAAGCCCAATATAGGGCACAGGAAAGTAAACTGCATCTACACTTTCTTTAAACAAGTTAATCTCATCTTTTACCGCGAAATGCGCTCCCAAATCCCGAATCGTTCGCTGATATCGCCACAAAGTTCCAAGGTTAAGATTCTCAACTGTATCACTCATACGGTGGTAATGCTCATAACCCAAGATCGTAGCAAAATTCATCCCGGTAAACCCTCTATTCAGAAAGACACTAAAATCTGTGTTATTCTGCAACATTTGATACACGATGGGACTAAATGAAAAAGCTACTGGCTTATAAGCATTCCGATTCCATTCTGAAACAAGAGCAAGATTTTTTGCCGATGTCTCAAATAAGAGTGGCACGCCATTATTTCCCCGAGCATCAAAATTAAAAACAACATCTATTGGTTGAGTAGCGATCTCATTAATATTCTTAACAAAGTGATGCGCACCGAGTAATCCCAACTCTTCAGCATCAGAGAATAAGAATATAACGTTATTTTTTATATCCGTTCTTTTAGCAAGATCCCGCATTAATTGGAGTACCGAGGCGACGGCTATACCATTATCACTGGCTCCTGGCGCAGTTCTAACACTGTCATAATGTGAAACGAATAATAAAGTTCCTTCTGGCGAAGGAACCTCCAACTTTGCGATAAGATTCGTTCCAGTTAATTCTGATTGTTCCCCCACTTGTTTTGCAAAGTTGCCTGTATTTATCCTGGCAAACTCTTTATCAAAAGCTCGGCGTTGTTGACTATTGAAGTTTGAATACATTCTCTTCTGCCGAGAGGCCAAATCATCCGCCGTGTAATGAAATGTCTGTTCAGTGACGCTATATCCCATATCATTCATTTCGTTAATCAGGTAAGCCCGAACTAACGCTTGCTGTGTTGAAGCCGCAGGATGAGGTTCCGCAGCAATAACACCAAGCATTCTCATCACATTCTTGAATCCACTTTCTTTAAAATATTCAACAGGGACTTTATCAGGAAGTACCAAACCGATACCCTGAATAATCGCAACAATTAAAGTTGCCAAAAAACAGATAATCAAAAAAATGCGTTTCATTAAACTCTCCCATTCCGACAAAATAGTAACAAAATATTATTCTTGATATAATTAATAATATTTTCTCATATTTTTATAATTAAAATGAAAATATAGAAAATCAATCCAAATAACTCAGACTAATTTAAAACAATATAAAACATTATTTTTGACAATAACAGACGCTCTTTTGTAATTATATAATCAAAAAATAGTTAGATAAAAATCATATTTCCTATAAATTCATCAAGGTATTATTTACATATTCTTTTCAAGAAAATACCATTAATATAATGAGTCAATTCCTAAAAATATTTTATTATTCTACTCCACGAAGATTACCTAGATAACAGAAATTCCAGTTTATATCGTACTGAACCAATAATGTCAGTTACAGATAGGAAACCATTTCTATTTTAATAATATTGTGCATTTATAATGAATTAACTATCATAAACTACACCAGACCAAACTTAATCTGACATCCATTCTTGATAGCTGTTAGCTCAAGTCTGAGCTAGTACAACAGCTAAATGTAGTTTCGTACCACTCTTTAACAACTCTGCATGCCCGAATTTTGATGATTTTTGTTCTATATTGATATGGCTTGTTTAGTCTCACAATGTGACATCATTTTGGCACACATATTGACTTTTGTTAAAATCGATATTAAATTCATCAATGGAGGAAGCTTAGCATTTCACCAAATAATATGTTCCCCTAGCTCCGAATAAACAATGTAAGCGAGTAGTGGATATCTATAGTGAACTAATAACTAAAGAACTAATAACCGCAATGCGGTAGGAGTAAGGCTTATGGCCACGTTAGCAAATGAAAGAATCACCACAAGGGTGAGTTCAGAGACCAAAGAGTTACTCGAAAGAGCGTTATCATTATCAGGGTATGCAAGTTTGAATAGCTTTATTGCCAATGCTGCTGTAGCAGAGGCAAAAAGACTTATTGAACAAAATATGCGTATTCAATTGTGTCAAGAAGATGCATTGGCGTTTGTCCATGCATTGGAAAAACCAGTCAAGGTAAATGAACGTTTCCTTCGTGCTGCTCGTAGACATAAGGAAACAATAACAGATGAAGATAGAACGTTTAAATAAAAACAAACACGATAGAAGTAATTTTGATTGTGGTGAACCCGCGCTAAACAACTACTTGAAAGCAGTATCGGGACAGCATGATAAAAAGGACTTATCAAGAACATTCGTCCTTATAAGTAGTCAAAATGGATCTCAAATAAAGGGATACTATTCCCTGGCTCTATGCACGGTAGAACTAGACGAACTACCAGAAAAAATATCGAAAAAGTACCCTTCAACACTACATTGCGCACTTATTGGTCGACTGGCTGTAAATAAATCATTTCAACGCCAAGGATTTGGTGAAATCTTGCTTATAGATGCAATTCGAACAGCTATAGAGTCGTCAAAATCTATTCCCATCCCGATGATTATCGTCGATGCTAAGAACAACATAGCCAAAAAACTGTATATGAACGTAGGGTTTGAAGAATTTCCTCAGACAAAGAACAAACTATTCATACCTATGGCTGTTGCAATAGAAATGATAAAAAGAGTAGATGCGATGTAACATATCTCTGTATACCCTATGGATTTCAAGATGCATCGCGACGGCAAGAGAGTGAATCCCCGGGAGCATAGGTAACTATGTGACCGGGGTGAGCGAGTGCAGCCAACAAAGAGGCAACTTGAAAGATAACGGGTATATAAGTCAAAATTTGATCTAGTACACATAAACCCACGAAGCGATAAGAAATGCAAACCCGGAAAAGTAGCAATCAACAGGTAACTAAAGTATGCGATTACTGACCATTCGCCACTCCTGTACATCCGGCTCATATTTGCTAAAAGTCCCAAGCCAGCGTTACCTATACATAATGATTCTGGGCAAGATTTTGAAATTTCTTTAAATCTCAATGATAGGTGGCATTTTCCACACATCGGATGAGTGTTTTTCAGGTTTATCGTCCATAATGAGAAATGAAAATGAATTCCATCTTATTATTCAGAGGGTATTTCGATGAGCACTGCCGTTACCAGTAAAAAAACAAAAAAAACTAAGATTACGGCGAATAATGCTGTTGCTAATGGGCAAGTACAGTCATTAAGTCGCGGTCTGACTCTTTTGGAATATATTTCCGATTCACCCGGCGGTATCGCCCTGACTGATTTAGCCCAACAAGCCGGATTACCAAATTCTACCACTCACCGTCTTCTGACCACCTTGCAACAGCACGGTTTTGTCCGTCAGATTGGCGATTTAGGGCTGTGGGTTATCGGTTCACACACTTTTATTATCGGCAGCAGTTTCTTACAGAGCCGAAATTTATTGGCACTCATTCACCCGATCCTCCGCCGTTTGATGGAAGATTCCGGTGAAACCGTTAATTTGGCGATTCTTGATCACAGTGAATATGAAGCGGTTATTGTCGATCAAGTACAATGTAATGCGTTGATGAGAATGTCCGCCCCTATCGGCGGTAAGTTGCCTATGCATGCTTCCGGAGCGGGTAAAGCATTCCTTTCAACATTATCAGATAACCAACTGGTTCAATTACTGCATAAAAAAGGGCTACATTCTTATACGCAACATACCAAGACAACTCCTTCGGGTTTAAAAGAAAATCTGGAGCAGGCACGTAAACAAGGGTATTCGTTCGATGATGAAGAACATGCTTTAGGTCTGCGCTGTATTGCTGCCTGTATTTATGATGAGCATCATCAAGCCTTTGCCGCTATTTCTATTTCTGGCCCAGTCTCACGGATCACTGATGATCGCATCACTGAACTTGGTGCTTTAGTGATCCGGGCAGCAAAAGAGATCAGTAAAGAATATGGCGGGATTCGTTAATTCTTTTTCTTAAATTATCATATGATTCTCAGGGCATTGATTTTTTCGTGCCCTGTCTTTTCAGACCAATAAATTTAATTTACCATTCCGCTAAAAATATTAGCGGCAATATAATAGAATAGCAACAAAATTATTTAACTAGTTTAGACATAATATCAATAGAAAATGAGATAAAGAATCCGAAAATAATTATATTCCCGGACTCTTATATATAGGAGAATTAGTTAATAGAACACTAATCGATGAGTATCATCCTGATTAAATCGCTTTTGATAAATTCCAAGTGCCTGTTCCGTTACCTCGATTAGAAAGACGTGAAGTATATACATTATATAATGCACCAGCAGCAGTAGCATTGAAACAAGTATCAAGAAATCCTCCACGTACGCTATTATAACCATTCAGAAAACGGATAACATCACTTTCACGAACTTTACCATCATATCCATTGGTTGTATCTGAAAAAATGTACCATGTCAGGGTCTCAACCGGACGTGCTGCTTTATCCGATGTATAAATATTATAGAGTTCAGGTGATGGCGCATAACCATTAGTACCGAGATATCCCCCATTATTCTGGTAAAGATTGAAAAGAAACACGATATCACCACTGTAAATCTCTTCCCCTACGCCTTTTCCGCTCGCAGACAAAATTTGCCATGTACCCGTACCGGTACCCGGAGCACGAGTCGGCGAAGTAGCCGTGTATACGTTATATTTTGCGCCTTGCGCGGTTGCATAACCATTAGTATCCAGATAACCACCATTTCCAAGATAGTTATTTTTAATATGGATTTTATCACCGTATAAAATTACACTAGCCATTATTATATCCTTAAATACTTCCAAGAAGTTATATGTGTGTTATATGAGAATTTTCATGTATTTAATTTAGAGTCAAAAATATCAATTCTTTTTACAACCGCTAGCCGTGGCTAAAAATCCTTGATTCCCAAACTCTATAAAATTATAGAACCTCCACAAATAAGTGGATCTATTTTTATTTCTTAAAGAAATTATTAAATATATGCTTTTAACTCACATTCCAATTATGCCTTCCTAATAAGAAATATATTTCATATAGAATCCCAGGTTTATTTTTATTAGAAATATTCACATCCCACACAATAAAAACAAATAGGAATTAATTTATATTTAATTTAGAAAAATAATTTAATGAGGATAATAATATTAACTATTGGTGAAAATGGCGGTTACTGACAGCAATCGCCAATTCCCAATAAAATCAGGCTGAAACTTTGACAATAGAGTAAGTTTCTATTTCAGTACGTTGACTGAACCGCTGTTTGCGGCGATACGCAAACACATCTTCCACATGACCACTTCTAATCCGTTCCTGTAACGCCCGCCAATAGTCTGCTTTAAATAAATCACTATGCATCTCTTCAAAATAACAGCGAATACGACTGTCAGTGCAAAGAAAATGTCGGAATTCTTCAGGAAAAACATCATTTGGCGCCACGCTATACCACGGTTCACCGGCAAGCTCATCTTCTGGATAACGCGGTGGCGGTATGTCTCGAAAATTAACTTCTGTCATATAACAGATTTCATCATAGTCGTAGAACACTACTCGTCCATGCCGTGTCACACCAAAGTTTTTAAACAGCATATCTCCAGGGAAAATATTCGCTGCTGCAAGTTGTTTAATCGCATTACCGTACTCTTCGATGACATCTTTCAGCTTCTGCTCTTCCACCTGTTCCATATAGATATTCAGCGGTGTCATCCGCCGTTCCATATATAGATGTTTAATCAGGATTTTATCACCCAAATCTTCTAGCTTTTCTGGCACTTCTTTCTGCAACTCTGCCATTAGTTCAGGACTGATGCGGGCTTTATCAATAACGAAATTTTCAAACTCCTGTGTGTCGGCCATCCTCCCCACACGATCATGCTCCTTGACCAGACGGTAACACTCCTGTACCCGCTCCTGAGTCACCTCTTTCTGCGGCGCAAATCTATCTTTAATCACCTTGAAGACGCGATCAAATGAAGGCGAAGTAAACACTAACATCACCATCCCTTTAACACCGGGAGCAATTATAAGTTGCTCTTTGGAGAAGGTAATAAACGCTAGATATTCCCGATAATATTCTGTCTTACCATGCTTCTGGCAGCCGATTGCCATATAAAGTTCAGACGTTGATTTGGCAGGCAGAATTTCTCTCAACCATTCAACCAAAGCCGCAGGCAAAGGCGCATAAACCATAAAATAGGAACGGGCGAAACCAAATACAATGCTAGCATCAGCATAATCAGTCAGGCAGGTATCGATAAAGATCCCCCCAGATTCGTTATGATGGATCGGCAATAAGAAAGGATAAACTTGACCGCCCATGCGGATCTTACCGACTAACCAAGCCGCTTTGTTACGATAAAACAGTTCATTAGCTATCTGAAAAGTTGCCTGTAATAATTCTCCGACTGGAAATATCTGTTGTAGATAGTCTGTAATATAATAAATATCTCTTTCCAGATTTTCCCAAGGTAAACGCAGCGGCAGATCATTAAGAATTGTCCGTAACATTAACGCAAGATTATCATTAGGGAAAAAGTCACGCGATAATGGCCGAGGAATATCCCGAAATCTACGTGCAGGCTGTGAGGTAAAAATAAATAATTTATCCGGTGTCAAATTGCGATGCTCAAATAGACGGCAATAAACAGAATTAAAAAAACTCTCGGCAATTTCAAACCGGGGATAATCCGGTAATAAACCGGTATAAACAACCTTTACCTTGGTAATGTACTCTTCATCATATCCAAAAGCACCATGTATACATTTAAGCTGCTCAACCACCAGCCCAACATGATGATCATAAAGATTGATACGCTTTTTCATAGCTTTCTGTACAGCGTGCCAGTCGGCCTGTTCAAAGCGTTGTTGTGCGCCTGAAGTCACTTCCAGAAAGCGACCATATTGTGCATCGAATCCCTGTAAAATGGTTTGTGCTATCAAATGTGCTGAATCTATCTCCATCGCAACTCCTCAATATATTCAGCCTGCAATAAGCAGGCTGAATAGGATCAGAAATACAACAATCAGAACTGCTGCTCTTCTGTGGAACCTGTCAATGCGGTTACTGACGATGTTCCCCCTTGAATAATCGTTGTGACTTTATCGAAATAACCTGTGCCAACCTCCTGTTGATGAGAAGAGAAAGTATAACCACGGTTAATTGATTCAAACTCTCTTTCCTGTACTTTCTCCACATAATGTTTCATCCCTTCACCCTGCGCGTAAGCATGCGCCAAGTCGAACATGTTGAACCACATACTGTGGATACCCGCCAGAGTAATAAATTGGAATTTATAACCCATTGCTGACAGTTCATCCTGGAAACGCGCAATAGTCTTATCATCCAGATTCTTTTTCCAATTGAACGATGGAGAACAGTTGTAAGCTAACAATTTACCGGGATATTTAGCATGAATCGCCTCAGCAAAACGACGGGCTATTTCAATATCAGGTGTTGATGTTTCACACCATATCAAGTCAGCATACGGCGCATAAGCCAAACCGCGACTAATCGCTTGATCGATACCCGCTTTGGTGCGGAAGAACCCTTCAACAGTCCGTTCGTCAGTAATGAATTCACTGTCATAAGTGTCACTGTCAGAGGTTAACAGATCGGCTGCATCAGCATCGGTACGAGCAATCAACAGGGTAGGTACGCCAGAAACATCCGCCGCCAAACGCGCAGCAACCAATTTTTGAATCGCCTCTTGTGTCGGAACCAGAACTTTACCGCCCATATGACCACATTTTTTCACCGCTGCCAGTTGATCTTCAAAGTGAACAGCCGCAGCACCCGCTTCAATCATAGCTTTCATCAATTCAAAAGCATTCAGAACACCACCAAATCCTGCTTCCGCATCCGCCACAATTGGCAGAAAATAATCGATATATTCCTGATGATCAGTACCAATACCATTTGCCCACTGAATCTGATCTGCCCGGCGGAAACTGTTATTAATGCGTTTTACCACCGCCGGGACTGAATCCACCGGATACAGGGACTGATCAGGATACATACTGGATGCAGTGTTAGCATCAGCCGCAACCTGCCAACCAGAAAGATAAACCGCCTCAATACCCGCTTTTGCCTGCTGTAATGCCTGCCCACCCGTCAATGCACCTAATGAGTTGACATAGCCTTTCTTTGCCATGCCATGCAGCAATTCCCACAGTTTTTTAGCACCAAGCTGTGCCAATGTATGTTCTGGATTAACCGAACCACGTAATTTAACCACATCTTCCGCACTGTACGGACGGATAATTCCATTCCAACGGTCACTTTTCCATTCTTGTTCCAGCTGAGCGATTTGTTGAGTTCTGGAGATTGTCATAACTTCTACTTCCTATCTTTGTTAAATTAATCGGATATGGTGTTTTGTTATTATTCGTTGCTCAAACTTCTCTCAGTAGCCCTAATGGGATGGGCTCTAATCAAGCAATTGATATCCCGGCAACGTCAGGAAATCTATCAGCTCGTCCTGAGTTGTAATGCGCTCCATCAACTTGGCCGCATCGCTAAATCGCCCTTGACTGAAACGTGTTTCTCCAACTTCTTGCTTAATAACCTCCATTTCCTCTGCCAACATCTGCTTGAACAAACTTTTTGTCACTTTTTTACCGTTAAATAATGATTTTTCGTGATAAATCCATTGCCAAATGGATGTCCGGGAAATTTCGGCTGTCGCAGCATCTTCCATCAAACCATAAATAGGAACGCAGCCATTTCCTGAAATCCACGCTTCAATGTATTGAACCGCTACACGGATATTGGCCCGCATACCTTCTTCAGTACGATCGCCTGGGCAAGGTTCCAGTAATTGAGCTGCGGTAATCGGTGCATCTTCTTCACGGAAAATATCTAACTGGTTTTGCCGCTCTGCCAAGACCCTATCGAAAACTTCCATTACCGTGTCGGCAAGACCTGGGTGGGCAATCCATGTACCATCATGACCATTGCGTGCTTCCAGCTCTTTATCCGCCCGGACTTTATCTAGTACCCAATTGTTGCGTTCAATATCTTTACTGGGGATAAAAGCAGCCATTCCCCCCATCGCAAATGCTCCGCGCTTATGGCAGGTTTTGATCAGCAAACGGGAATAAGCACTGAGGAAAGGTTGATCCATTGTGACAGACTGACGATCAGGCAGAACCCGATCACTATGATTTTTCAGTGTCTTAATGTAGCTGAAAATATAATCCCAACGGCCACAATTAAGGCCGACGATATGATGCCGAAGATGATAAAGAATCTCATCCATCTGAAATACAGCCGGCAGAGTTTCAATCAATACTGTTGCTTTGATTGTGCCTCTCGGTAACTCAAAACGATCTTCTGCAAAACTGAATACATCACTCCACCACTGAGCTTCGTGGTAAGACTGAATCTTTGGCAAGTAGAAATAGGGGCCGCTCCCCTTTGCCAGCAATTGCTTATAGTTGTGGTAAAAATAGAGCGCAAAATCAAACAATCCACCGGCAATGGGCTCATTCTGATAGATAACATGTTTTTCCGGTAAATGAAGCCCTCTTACCCGTGCGATCAGAACAGCGGGATCTGATTGCAACTGGTACTGTTTACCCTGCTCATTAACGTAAGAAATTGTGCCATTAACCGCATCACTCAGGTTGATTTGCCCTTCAATCACCTTATCCCAAGCTGGCGCTAAGGAATCTTCGAAATCCGCCATGAAAACTTTTACATTAGCATTCAAAGCGTTGATAACCATTTTCCGTTCTACTGGTCCAGTGATTTCTACTCTACGATCACGGAGATCCGCTGGAATATTTTGAATTTCCCATTCACTTTCACGAATGGAACTGGTTTCCGAAATAAAATCAGGCAATTCACCATCATCAATTTTCTTCTGCCAAATATCCCGATCGACTAACAATTTTTTCCGTACATCAGTAAACCGAACAACCAGATCTTTCAGAAAATCTACCGCCTCAGGTATCAAAACCTCCTGCTCTGCTGCTCCAAATCGTTTAATAAACGATAATTCAGTCGCTAAAGTTTGCTGCGTCATTCATTCATCCTCATTTTAAACCACACCTGAATAAGAGTAATAGAAATTTAAAATAAATCAAAAACGATTTCCATTTTTTAAAAAATTTATTTTTATTCTATGAAAAACAATTAGTTATATTGCAAATTACCAATTTTAAATTAGAGAAATTAATTCCATAAATTATAAGATCATTTGGTTAAGTTTTTGTTATATAAGATAAACTACAAAAAGTGCGATATTTTGATAGGTGTTAATAACAGGAAAGTAGAAAAAATCAGAAGGGTTAAATGGCTGAATTTCAGCCATTTATAAAGATATTAATCCAATGTTGGATTCATGTAGGTAAGATCATATGGCGTGATCTGGTACACATAATAATTTAGCCAGTTGGAAAATAATAAATGCCCGTGACTACGCCATGATGCCAGTGGTTTTCTTTCTGGATTATTATCTGGAAAATAATTTATTGGGATCTTGGGTTCCAAACCTGCTGCCAAATCGCGTAAATATTCACTAGCCAACGTTCCAGCATCATATTCCGGGTGACCAGTAACAAATACCATGCGCTTATCTTTACTCGCCAGTAAATACACACCCGCCTCCTCAGAACTGCAAAGAATATCCAGATCAGTATGTTCACGAATAACCTGCTCAGGAAAATCTGCATAGCGAGAATGAGGCGCAAAAAAAGATTCATCAAAGCCGCGAGTCAATAATGCTAAAGGCTCCAAAGTAGAATGATAATAAACACCTGATAGTTTTACTTCTCTGGTAAGCTTCGGTAAGCCGTACAAAATATTCAAAGCGGCTTGCACAGCCCAACAAATAAATAAGGTAGAAGTGACATGTTCCTTTGCCCAACTAATTATTCTTTCAATCTGTTTCCAATATGCCACATCTTCGAATTCAACTAATCCCAATGGCGCTCCAGTGACAATTAAACCATCAAAGTTTTGGTGTTTTATCTGCTCGAAATCACAATAAAAGTTATTCAAATGTTCAGCAGGCGTATTCCTGCACTTTCGGTTATCTATTCTCAATAGCTGGATATCTACCTGTAAAGGCGTATTGGATAGTAATCTTAAAAATTGATTTTCAGTCTCAATTTTCTTTGGCATCAGGTTAAGCAGCAATACCTTTAGTGGACGTATATTTTGAATATTTGCACGAGTAGATGTCATCACGAACACATTCTCGTTTCGTAAAAAATTCACTGCGGGTAATTCATCCGGTATACAAATTGGCATGCTATAACCTCGATTTTTTATCCATTTACACGCTTAGACTTCTAGATAGCTAAATCTAACTAAGTATTAACAAAATGTCGAGGATTTACAAGTAAGCTGAAATTATTTCATTTTTGGTCTTACAACAATGTTCAACATGATAATAGTTAATAAATTTTCAGTATTTATAACAGAAAATACTTTAAATTATATTTTTTATATAAAAAAACAATAAGGTAAATTAAATTAAAAATGGAATGAAACATATTAAAAATCAATGATATTTTCAGTAGAAATGAGGAAAACCAAAACAAAAAGGCAAAATTATAAGAAGTCAAATTACAAGCTATCAATATTAAAAACAATACATTCTAAAAAAGCAACAAGACTAATTGATAAAATATTCTTATTATTAATATTGAGTTATAAGATTTATCTTCAATACTAGAATATGAACTTTTCTTATAATAAGAAGCTAATTTGAATCAGATGCTAATAATAAGAATGGAAAGAGAAAAAATAGGTAATTACACAATTCAAATTACAGACTCTAAAACAGATGGGTATTTTCATCCAAGCAGATCACCCAATAACATTCATCAAGATCATCTAATACCATCCAACGAGATCACCTAATAACATCGATGGAGATCACTTTTGTGCTCCAATGTTATTGGGTGAGCTCCATTAATGGGATTTTCTCCCTGCTCATAGGTTGTCTTTCACCTATCCTGAGGCTATTTCAACTGACCTCCAGGATGACTATGCCAACGCCGACTATCACTATGAGAAAACTGAAAGAGATACTCCGCCTGAAATACGGTGCTGAAC
>NZ_JAJAFY010000149.1:0-881 GCF_025384885.1 Photorhabdus kleinii | reverse complement strand
CTGCTCGGCAACCTGCAATCCTCCCTGCCCGGCGAGCAGGTGCTGGCGAAGCTGGCGGCTAAAGAGTCGGACAGCAACGGGGATGGCAACTTCTGGCGCACCATTACCACCGGGGTTGTCACCGTACTGAATAACGACAAAGTCAAATCACCGCTACTTAAGGGCCCGTTTATTCAGGGAGTCGATAATATTCTGCTGGGGATGGGGACATTTCTGGCAACCGTCTGTGCCTATACCCATCAGGCGATTTATCAGGGTTCAAGTTATGTCCGTCAGCTTCCCCAGAAAGCGATTGACCAGATAACCCAACAACTGGTTCCGGCCCTGTTATCCACGCTGGGAGTGGTGATTGAGCCGGATGGCAGAGTGGCCCTCAGCGAACAGAGCTATCAGGAAGTGCTGAAACGGCTGGAATCGAAAACGAATCGCCACCTCCCTGACCCGGCAGTGCGTCAACAGGCTATCGGGGAACGGATAATTAACTGGAGTAAACGTCTGGAATCACTTGGCAACAAACCGGTGATAACCCTGCCGGAAGTTAAAACCAGTGTGGACTCTCCGGTTCAGCTTTTTACCTTAGACGGGGCCGGCAAACCTTCCCTTGGTTTACTGTTTGATTCTTCACTGACCGGTGTCAGCCTGTTTCTGAATGCATTCACCCTGACCGATGTGCTCATGCAGACAGAATATGCCCGCAACAACCCTTTACAACCCGGACCTACCTATATGAATCTGCTGCGCTTTAGCACCGCAGTGATTGGTATGAGCGCCGATTTGACTTCTATCGGTTCGACATTAGCCAGCAAAGTAAACTCCCCCATAGTCAAGGCGCTGATGAGCGGGATAAAAGTGCCTGCCGTCAATATCGCAATGGTCAATCA
>NZ_JAJAFY010000148.1:0-912 GCF_025384885.1 Photorhabdus kleinii | reverse complement strand
GGCTTTGCTGTCACTCATATCAATACCGTAAAAATTCAGCTCAAAAGTGTAATTGTCACTCGCTCTTTGCCGCTCATTTCTATTTCCGTTCAGATCAATCGGTACCGGAATGCCAGCGAACGCCGGTTGTGGTTCTGGCAGCACCGCATTTGCAAGCCCCATCGCAGAATCTTTTAGTCGAGATAACAATGAGGCACGCGGTACATTCAATTGGGGCTCACGATACGCGCCATCTATTGCAGTCACGGCGGGATAATTCTTAAAGACAATTTCACCCAGTTTATTCGCGTCAGCGAGTGATGCAGTATTTTGTAATGATGTATTTGTGGTTCCCCCGCCTGTCTGATTCTTATTGTTCTTTTTATCTCCTTTAGGGGTGTAAACCTCGGTACCGAATGCCGGTATATTGGTTTTTTTATCATTACCAGCTACTTCATCAGCTTTTTTGCCTGCTTGTTTGATTGGTTCTTCGGCGCCGGGTTTCCATTCTTCCTTGACCATTTTTTTTAATTTATCATCCCATCGCCACGCAACCCCATCACCGACTTCGGCAGGTTTGATAGGCTCACCAGCCTTATTCATGACCTGAGCAGCTTCAGCGGCGGCTTTTGTGGCATCGGGAATCGCGCCAAGTTTTTCAAGCAGCCAGCTAACGCCCTCGGCTACTTTCAAAATGACGGATACTACAGCACCGATTGCTTTTCCGACAATTTCCCCAAATGTTTTTCCGGCTTCTGTACACGCTTTCAAATCTTCTGATGTGGTATTGACGGGTTCAAATAGTTTTGTGAACCAGTCCCACACTTTTTTAACTGCATTCGCAATACCATCAAAAATAGGCGCAAATGGCGCAAACGCAGCGTTAAATGCCTGTTTAATCGGCGCCAGCCCTTCAATCAAGCCGGAAAAAAA
>NZ_JAJAFY010000147.1:0-999 GCF_025384885.1 Photorhabdus kleinii | reverse complement strand
AGCCCAACCAGCGTCCCCTATGGAACGTGCCAGCCTGTGATTTTTCATCATGTTCGCCGCTTTCAGCGTCTCGACAATTACCGCTTGGTTTTCGTCAACAATTGCGCGAGATAATTTATGTTGAAAATCGGCACGGGCGTTGGCTACCCGTTCGTGAACTGCTGCAAGCTGTATGCGGGCTTTACATCTGTTGGCACTTCCCTTTTTCTTACGGGAAAGCGCTTTCTGCTTCCGTCGTAGATTGTGGCTGGCATTGATCAGATGGCGGGGATTGGCAATCTTATTACCGTCCGATTTGATGGCAAAATGCGTCAGCCCCATATCCAGACCGGTAACATTTGCTATCAGGGTTGGCTTCGCTGGTGCTTCTATCTGCTCGTCACAGAGTATCGAAGCGTAATATTTTCCCGTTACGGAACAGCTCAGAGTAATACTTTTCACTGAGCCAGAGATTTCACGGTGTAAACGCGCTTCAATCGGCGAAATTTTCGGGATTTTGATCGCGCCATCAAGCACTTTGATTCCAACACAATGATAGCTTGATTGTCTGCCGTGTTTGCGTTTGAACGAGGGATAACGGGCTTTTAACTGCGGATTGAAAAAGTTGGAAAAAGCAACGTCGAGATTGATAACCGCCTGTTGCAACGCAATGGAGTCATATTCTTTTAGCCATCCATATCTACGAGATTTTTTCGCTACGGCAAGCAAGGGTTTGAGATCTTTCCGCGGATTTAAATTTACGCCGTGTCGCTGGTAAGCGTGTCTCTTAATGCTCAGGGCTTTGTTGTACGCGAAACGAACCGCACCGAACTGGGCATTGAGATATTCAGCCTGTTCTTGTGTCGGATATACACGGACTTTCGTGGCTCTTAACATAATCAGCGCTCGTTGATATACGCTATTTATTTTAACAGGTTAATGGTAAATATCAATTGAGTAATCATCATGAATCCCTTGAGGGCTTTCTTCGGAAGCGCCATAGTGTAAGTCAACTGGTCG
>NZ_JAJAFY010000146.1:0-1041 GCF_025384885.1 Photorhabdus kleinii | reverse complement strand
AGAACTGGAAGCGTTGGATTACAGAGCCAGCCGGGGGCTGGAAAAATCGCAGGTCAGAAGCTTGTCACAAGGGCACTGGTTAAAACACTGCCAGAATCTGCTGCTGACAGGGGCAACGGGAAGCGGGAAAACGTATCTTGCCTGTGCGCTGGGGCGGCATTACTGCCGCCAGGGATATGTCGTGTATTACTACCGTTTAAAGGGCTTGCTGGAGCTTTGCAGACAATGCCATGGTGATGGAAGCTATCCCCGGCTGTTAAATAAACTGAGCCGTAGTCAGTTGTTAATCCTGGATGACTGGGGTCTGGAGGTACTGACCTCAGATCAACGCAGTGACCTACTGGAGATAGTCGATCAGTTCTATCAACGGGGCTCAGTGTTGCTGGTAAGCCAACTTCCTATTGAGAAATGGTATCAAATGATAGGTGATGCCACACACGCTGATGCGATCCTGGACAGACTGGTTCACGGGAGTATTAAAGTCGAATTAAAGGGTGAATCAATGCGTAAAGTGTGTTCAACGTTGACTGATGGAGATCAGTCAATATAGTTTATTAGCAGGTTCTATGAGTGGGGTAAATAGCGATCTCTATCGATGTTATTAACTGATCTCTTTCATGGTAATACTCAACAGATATTCGAACTCATTAAAGTCTGTTAATAACCGGCTCAATGATGTTTATGAATATATAGAGATTTTTGTCATGCTCGACTAACCTTAGGATAACATGATTCATTTTTTCCCATCAGTTCAAAAAGCCATTTAAATTATTTTTTTATGCCTGCTATTACTACAACATATTTTAATTATTTAAGACTACTAAATAAACTATTTGTTTCTTAAAGGGAATAAGTAAATAAATAATATACCCGTTATCTTTCAAGTTGCCTCTTTGTTGGCTGCACTCACTCATCCCGGTCACATCGTTCGCTATGCCCCTGCGGATTCGCTCCCTTGCCGTCGCGGTGCATCTTGAAATCCATAGGATATCCCTTTTAAAACGCAAAAACCCCCAGCTCTCGCTGAGGGTTTCTACTGTA
>NZ_JAJAFY010000145.1:0-1062 GCF_025384885.1 Photorhabdus kleinii | reverse complement strand
CGTGAAAAGGGTACGGCCATTATTCATTCTCCTTAACTGCCTTTTTAACTGCTTTTTCAGGCTGACATATTTCAACGTCACCGTCTTTTACGCGACGATGCCAAAACAGGCTGTCTTGTACTTCTGTACAACCTTCGGGCAAATGCGTGCCCTTAACCGGGTCGCGTACGCTGCGCCCGGCAACGGGTTTTACAAACATGGATTACTCCTGAATTCTGAAATGAGGTTCTGGCGTGCCGTCAGGCATAGCGATTGTGACGTCGATTTCGTCCAGTTCGGCCGCTTCGATTTCATAGAAATCTTCCGGACCTTGGTAATATTCAATATCCAGCTCCATCAATAATTGCGCTGTATGTCCTTCCCCGCTGGCATCAATATCGATTGTTGAGCGAACCTGGGAAAACTGCTGAGTCTGACGAGTGAGTTCATAACTGTTGATAACAGCCCGCTCTATCTGTTCACGTAATCGTTCGAGAGACTCCTCGGCTTTAACTGCGCCATCGTCTTCGGCTTCGCTGTCAAGTTCCTGCAATCTTCCAGTAATGCGCACAGTTGTGACGGTGTTGAACTGGGGCGCGTTACGTCCCAGTGACTGTTTAACGTCAATTGGTGTCTGCACAAGAATGACAGGATACATATCTTCCGTTGTTGACCAGTCACGCGGGGAGTAAACCCGCGCTTCTGCATCGGTCTTGTGTTTGAGCGCGTCAATGACTAACGCCCTGATACCTGCCGCGTTCATGATTTCACCCTGTTAAGTATTAATTTTGTCCCGCCGTGGCTATCGGGCTGAATATCAGCCACGGCAAACAAAGTATTGACAGGAACACCGCCCACAACACCAACCAATACCCGATCTCCCTTTTTTGGCGGCGCCTGAAACTCAATGTCGCGCACCCCAAGTACGGGAGAAGTTGTATTGATGGTGCTGCCGTCATCAAGTGATTCCACTTCTTGCGTGTAAGCCCGGTCAAAGATGCCGCTGATAGTGTAATGAGCGCCGCTTGCTGGACGGTATTCAACCGGGTCCCCAAACACATCATGCAGCGGCGCTAATAAATG
>NZ_JAJAFY010000144.1:0-1103 GCF_025384885.1 Photorhabdus kleinii | reverse complement strand
GGAGCATAGCGAACTATGTAACCGGGGTGAGTGAATGCCGCCAACAAAGAGGCAACTTGAAAGATAACGGGTATAGAATCTTCCGCAATAACGCCGATCTTTTTACAGGCGGGACAAAACACCGGGTCACCTTTACAGACAACCGATAGTTGTTGGTTTACCAAACCGGAACCATTTAAAACATCGCCTCCGGTAGTTGTGGTATCACCTTTCAGGATAATTTTTTTTCCTTCCACTACACTTCGCATCATTTACTCCGTTATATTTTCCGTTTCTCGTATTAAATGCCAGATGGTTGTGCCCGGTTCTGCCCCTTCAACATCAAAAGCCATCGCCCCCTGAGCAAAGAAGTACTGCTGACCCGGCAGGCTATCGGTTTGCCAGATCCCGCTGACCAGAGCAGGATGGTCACCTCTCATAGGGGTCACATTCAGCGGTCCACGGTCATAACGGGCATACCAGGCCAGGGTGGAAGTTGAATTAAAATGACCTTCACCATAGAAGTGCAATGAATGGCCTTCACGGGGAATGACCCGTATCGGACGTATCAATTGGTTAATAGCAAAATAACTCTCCGGGACACTGCCCGGTAGCGGCGTTAAATCCGGGTATTGACCGGCCCGGATCATCAGACCATTGGAGTAAGGCGTAATCACCACATCCGGGTAGAGGCGGCGGGCCAGCACATGACGTATCCAGAATTCCCCCCCTAACCGTTCTACAAAGCGTTTGGACAGCAAGGTGATCCAGTTAATGCCACGGATGGAGTGTCCATATTGTAACTTTGCTGTATGAACCGCAGAATTAACCTGCAATGCAGGGTAACGTTGCGCTAGCTGGTATTCTAAGGGAAAGTAGTCATGGTAATCTCTGGGCAGCACCAGACAATAACCGCAGTCCCCACTGTCCGGTTCGAGTTGTTCACACAGAAAGTCCAGCCAGGCCATAAATCGGGTCATGCCCTCTTGTGCTTTCAAATAATCCCAAGGCAGCACCAGACTCAGGTAGGAGCTACTGTTGTCACCATCAGCTTCATCGGAATCCAGGTAATGCATCAGATAGCGGGGAGCTTCATAGATATTTTGGGCGTCACTGATATCCCA
>NZ_JAJAFY010000143.1:0-1105 GCF_025384885.1 Photorhabdus kleinii | reverse complement strand
ACTGGCGTCTCCTGACGTCATCATACGGTTGAGCGGACTTTTCCCCCTGATTTAACAGCTTTTTTTCTGGCTGCTTTTTCCCGCGTTGTTAAAGAGCATTCCAATTCGTCCCGACGGGCACTTTGCCGATGTTAGCTCACTTTTTCCCCGCTGTCAGTGCCGGGTTTTGGTTTCGTTTTCCTGCCGGAATCGGGTGTTATCGGGAACCCGCGACGGCGGGGCAGCTTGTCTGCGCCGCTGACGCGGGTTGGCCGGGTGCGGGCCGGCGAGGCCCGCAGGTGAAGCTTTTCAGCGGGGAAGCCCCTGGGGGCTGCACGGGGCGGAGATGGCGAGCACGGGAACGAGCAAGGAGCCTGCGACTGCGAGCCGGGCGCAGCCAGTGCAGCGGGGTTGGGGCGGGGGCCATAAACCGCGGCCAGCTCGCTGGCCTGCTTTCAGGGCCGTTGACCTTAACAGGCTGACCGGCAACAGTTTCAGGTAGATTTGGGTGCCGGAGCCGCCACGGACGGCGGCGACTGCGGCGGTGGGTTTTAGCACTGATAGTGACAGCAGCGGGTGAGCGAGCGAACCCGGTGCGCCTCTGGGGCTGAGAAGCTCAACCCGGCGGCCAGCCGCACGCTGTTGTTGAGGTGACCGCGCAGCGCCCTTGGGTGGGCGGCGCCGACATAATGTTTCGTTAAGCGTGGCGGGCCGTGCAGGCCCATTGCGCTTAATGCCACATTATGTTGAATGGCGGCTGACCGGCAACGGGTGTTGCCGAGGACGCCGGTGTTCAGCGCCGGGCGGCCGGCATTTACCGCCGGCACGCCGATGGCAGGGGGGCAGTCCGTGCGCAGGGACGCGCGCGGTCTGCCTTTCACTGCGCCCCACGCGCTCACAGGGAACCGGCTAACCTTAAAGACTGTCCGGCCACGGAGTGCGTTCAGGTCGGCTGCTTACTGTCCGGCTTAGCGCTCTCCGCCGGCCTGTCCTCTGGCGGCGTGTTCGGTTTGGATTTCCGTTCTGCCGGGTGGGTCTGCTCATGCACTTTCTTTAAGTGACCGATAGCCACCCGCGTATAGATTTGGGTGGTTTCCAGACTCGCATGCCCTAATATTGCCTGAAT
>NZ_JAJAFY010000142.1:0-1151 GCF_025384885.1 Photorhabdus kleinii | reverse complement strand
CCGGCCCTGATTCTTTAACGCCCCGTTGGCTTGTAAATTCACCGTTGATTGTGACAACAATTTGCCCGCGTTAGTCACATTGGAAGACGACGTTAATTGCAGCCCGTCACGGCTGCTGATGGCGCCGCGGTTTTCTATCCAGCCATCGGCGGTAATATGCACGTCCCCGGCTGAGGCCCCGATATTGCCGGCATTATGGACGCCCACCCCCGTTTCGGTGCCTATTAGCCTAATTTTATGGGCATACATGCCGCCCAGTGCCGCCACATCCAACGCAAACTCCGGGGGCTTCTCATTGCCTGCCGATTTTTTCTCAATCTGTTGATGCGCCACATCCACAATATTGCGCCCGGTGGTCACTTTCAGGTCTTGCGCATGTAATTTGGCGTTAATCGCCACGGAGCGGGCGATAATATCGGTGTAACTTTGCCGGGTGCTGTCCATGCCGTGCCCGTCAATGCGCACTTCCCCCTGATTGACATCAAACCCTTTCAATCGGCCCCGTTCCATCAGGGCTTGCCCGGTGGTGAGCGTGGTGCGATGCGCATTAATAAACCCGCAACCATTACAGGTGATACCCGCCGGGTTGGCAATAATCACCTCGGCTTTATGCCCGGCTACTTCAATCCAGCCGTTGAGGTGACTGCGGTCGTGGCTGTTGACTTCGTTGAGGATAACACTGGCATCCCCTTTGGCTAACCACGGATTACCCGCCACCATGCCGCCGAGTTGGGTCTGTGTGGCCTGATGGCTGTTATTAAGGATAACCCCTTGTTTATCCACATCAAACTGACGGTAGCTGTTGTGAGAAACGCCATCAGAACCGGGCGTCTGGATATTGACCTGCGGCGTACCGTTGGCGCTGCGAATGACGGTCGGTTGCTGACGCCCCGGCGCCTGTCCGTCGGCCACAATCGCTGCCTGTGCAGTGAGTGAAATCCCGCCAAGGGCGAATAACACCCCAAACCGTAGCGCAGTAAGCCGACAACGACGTTGCGGTGAAGAGGGGCGACGAGCGCGGCGTCCGGTTCGTCCGCGCCCGGCACACACTATCTCGGCCACCACCATCCACATCTGACGGGCCTGATTAAAGATAATACGATATAACTGGTTGTTCATGATTTTTGCTCCACACAACACTACCCACTGGC
>NZ_JAJAFY010000141.1:0-1185 GCF_025384885.1 Photorhabdus kleinii | reverse complement strand
AGTTCTCTTGATTTTGGCAAGGCTATCGCCCTGAGTGCCGCAGGAAACTGTCTGGCGGTGCATGGTTACGATGATTCCACAATAAGCACGATTTATGTGTATACACGCACGAATGGGATCTGGGATAGCGAAAACCCCATTAAGTTTATGGCCCCTAAAGATGAATTACGTCGTTTTACCAAGGTTTTTAGCCTGAATGCAGAGGGAGATCGTCTGGTGGTGGGTTCAAGTTCTTATCAATCCACTAATGTTGTTAGGGAGGTTTATCTGTATACGCGCACGAATGGGATCTGGGATAGAGAAAATCCCATTAAGTTTTCGGCTCCTACAAGTGACGTATATTTTGGCAATTTTCTCGAACTGAATGATGCTGGGGATCGTCTGGCAGTGGGGGCGGCTTCCCGGGTGTATGTGTATACCTGTCTGAATGATAAGTGGAATATGGAAACGCCTATGGAGATTTTGAACCCTTCAGGCAATTCAGATAATTTAAATGGTTTTGGTGGGCCTATCGGCCTGAATAAGGCGGGGACGAGTTTGGTTGTTGGCGCAACGTCAGAGAGTGTCGATTTTAAGCTCAAAGCCGGTGCAGTTTATATCTTTGAGAATATCAATTGATGCCCATACAGAAGACAGAAAACAGATGACGGTGACTGTCTAATACGGCTGGCTTTTGAGGAAATGTGATGACTGATAAAGAAATTAATACCATTGACTCATTGAAAGCGAGTTTTAAATCTGGTGTTCGACTCATGCCGGAAGCATTTTCCCGCTTGATTGATGAGGCATATAAGGCATATGAAATCATTGATGGCGCTCAGGGTGATGGCTCAACCACAGGGTTGAAACGAGATGACAAAGGAAAACTGGCCCTCAACACCCAGCATTCTGGCAGGTTAAACTTTGAACAGGGGGCTTTGGCGCTATCCTTGAAGCCAGAAGGTGGACTCTCTTTTGATGGGGGAGGGTATCTGAAATTGGATGCCGATCGGCAGGTTCAGTTTGCGGATTTTTTCAGTTTATCGCGGTGGGAGCGGATGGAGATCACGCAGGTGTTAGGTTTGAAACGTACTATGATGACGCGTATTGTTTCTCCTTCTCCTAAAGCGAGGGAGTACTTTGGTACTTCTGTTAGCCTGAATGCCGCGGGAGACTGTTTAGCGGTTGGGATGATTAATAAAGTCT
>NZ_JAJAFY010000140.1:0-1193 GCF_025384885.1 Photorhabdus kleinii | reverse complement strand
CCTAACGCCCTGGCTTGTTCTCTGAGCATTTTGAGGCGAGGATCATTTTTATCGAGACGAGTCAACGCTTGAACGCCAGACATCCCCTCGTCAAAATCTCGTCCGGGGGCCATAATGCGAGATGAAGCATACAGAAAGCCCGCGCTACCCGCCGTCGCAGCAGCCCCTGCGGTGGCAAGCTTCCCGCGCATTTCCTTGGCTTTGCTATAGCTATTCTGGGCACGCGTGACCGCATTTAATCGCCGTTGCTGCTCGGCTAATTGCTGATTGTAAATTTCAGTGCGACGGGTTATTTGGGCAGTAACATTATCACTCTGACGAATAGAAATGTTATGCCTATCCATCTGTTCACCCACAGCCTGCAATTTCTGCTTTTCTTTAGCCAGTGTGCGGCCATAGCGATCCCGTTCCTGTCTGGCTGCAAGCAGGATTTTGCGCTGTTCTTCGGTTTGTTCCCTGAACCGCGGAAATTGCGCCGCTAACTCTTTGGCTTTAGCTTTGGCTTTGTCGTAAGCCTCCGCGTTTTTTTTAATAGAATCGCTTAAGCGGTCAAATGTTTTTGCCTGACTTGCCAGGCTCTTAATGTCGCTTGACGTTGATTTGATTTGAGAAGCCAGCCCCGCCGCTGCACGACTGGCAGCACTAACGGGACCGGATAACTTATTAGCGGCGCTCAGTGATACACGGATGTTAAGATTACGATCTGTCATGAATCACTTCCATTGCGTGCGGCTGCGCGTTCATGCCATTTTAATAATTCGAGCACGGTCATTGCGTCATACTCAGACGGGGCCCAGTGAAAAACCGTCGCGATATCTGCGATAATTTCGTCTGTTTCCACAAACGGGCACGGAATTATTTTTCGTCCTGTGTTTTGATCGTATCGGCTTCCGAGCTCGGTGCTAAAAAATCAGCAACACCGCTTGCCAGTGCTGTGAAATCCTGAATCCCCATGCTGTTAATCTCTGCTTCTGTCAAACGCGGCTGTGTCACACGCGGCAATAGCGTGATGAGAGAGTTCACATCACTTGTCATGACGTCATACAGTTTTAACCCACGTAGGGCACCCACTTGCTTCATCGTGTCAGTGATCGTGACCTGTGTAATGGTTTCCCCGTTGTGGCGCTCTAAAGGTTCTGAGAGGGTAATTGTTTTTGACATGGTTAAATCTCCTGCAATTGGCCAATTGGCGT
>NZ_JAJAFY010000014.1:0-92179 GCF_025384885.1 Photorhabdus kleinii | reverse complement strand
TTAATTTCTCAGAAAGAATTAATGAAAGATTAAGTTTTATCCGTGACTATCGTCCGGAAAATCTCTCCTCGTTAGGCTGATGGCATATCACTGTGACAAGTGCCCCAGATTTGACAACGGAATAATATCGTAGAAGTATAGCATGATGAGATGGCTCATATTCATACAAGGTAACTATTTGAGGCTATACATGCCAAAGCGTGCAAAAAAACAGGAAACAACCCAACATCAGCAGGAAAGGTTATCCAGAACACCTTTGGAGAAAGGCATTCACCACGGTAAAAAAGCGATTTCTCTGACGGTCAGAGTAGGAAATTATATCCGCAATATTCCTATTATCGCCCACTTTATCCGTGCAACGCTGCGTTTTAATGATCGGATGGGTAATCAGTTTGGCGCCGCAATAACGTATTTTTCCTTTTTATCACTTATTCCAATCCTGATGCTCTCTTTCGCCATTGCCGGTTTTATTCTGGCCTCTAATCCCGATTTGCTGGCAAAACTGATTAATGGTATCGCCAACAGTATTAGTGATCCGACTCTTGCCAATACACTGAAAAATAGTGTCGATACGGCAATTAAACAACGTACTACCGTGGGATTGACCGGTTTGGCAATTGCGCTGTATTCCGGTGTGAATTGGGTCAGTAATTTACGTCAGGCCATTCTTGCCCAATTCCACCCTGTCTGGATGCGAAATCAGGAAGATAACGAGAAGATCTATTTTAAATATCTTCGTGATGCTATTTCTCTAATTGGGCTATTATTAGCACTGGTAATCACGCTATCACTGACCTCTATCGCAGGCTCCGCCCAAGCAACCATTGTTAAGATGTTAGGATTAGATGGCATTGAATGGCTGCGTCCATCTTGGTTCCTGATTGGATTGGCCATTTCTATTTCAGCCAATTATCTGCTTTTCCTATGGCTATTCTGGGTATTGCCTCGCCACCAGCCAGAACGTAAAGCATTATTGAGAGGGACATTAATGGCAGCAATAGGCTTTGAAGTGATCAAATATATTATGACCATGACGTTACCACGTCTCGCCAATTCCCCTTCTGGCGCCGCATTTGGCTCTGTTATCGGCCTGATGACATTTTTCTATCTTTTTGCCCGCCTAACGCTGTTCTGCGCTGCCTGGATAGCCACTGCGGATAATAATTATAAAAATACCGAATAAATGTGCCCTGGCAGAGCGATCTGCTAATAATAACCCAATGAATAAGGAGCTATTTATGCCGTTTGTTAATATCAGAATTACCCGTGAAGGTGCTACAGCAGAACAAAAGAAACAATTAATTGAAGGTGCTACTCAGTTACTGGTCGATGTATTAGGAAAAAATCCGGCGACAACTTTTGTCATTATTGATGAAGTCGATACTGATAACTGGGGAATCGGCGGTAAGAATGTGACGGAACTTAGAGCTGAAGCTAAAAAGTAGTCTCCAATGATGAAGGGCGGTATTACCCGCCCTTTTACCTCTTTAAGACGCTTTTGCATCAGGCTTAGATATCGGTGGTTGTGCCGGAATGTCAACTTTATCCTTATGTGGCGTCAGCGACATAATCTGATTAAAGCTGTTTCTTAACTGGTCGACATCCATCTCCGCTTCCCCTTTCGGTTGAATCAGAATAAATGCAACCTCTTGCGAAAGGATCTGCTTCAACTCACGATTAAGCATTTCAGGAGTCAATGAAGCTAAAAATGCTTGTCTCAAACGCTGATATTGTTCAGGAGCGATATCCACCACATTGCTCTGTTGGGACAAAAGGCGCTGATTAATCAGAATATCCGTGCTGGTATGAGCATACATGGCAAACAACTGGCTGAGTTGTGCTTGTTTTTGCGCATATAGCTCATCAAACTGCCCCTTCGGCAATCCTTTATCGCGTAGTGTGACCAATTCAGCCGCCAGATACTCCATTGCGGGTTTTAAATTACCAGCTGCCGTGTTGAGATTCAGGGCACAACTCGCACGATGATACTGGACTTTACAATCCAGCCCCAATTTCAACGCCTTATCATTTTTTCTTTCCAACCCAAGTTGCAGATAGCGATAAATTGCCTCGCGGGCAATATCACTAATCCAATAGTGATTAAGCACATGTGAATCATTAATCGGCTGCCAATTGAGATCCCAAATCAAGGATAAAGTATCTTCTTTCTTTTTATCGCTGATAATCCCTATGGTCTCCGGTTTCATCGGCGATAACGCTGCAATGGTGGCCGGAGTATGACGTTTACCTTTCAATGATGAAAACGCTTGGCTGATATTCTCCGGCAAAGTACGGCTATCCACATGTCCCGCAACGTATAACGTCATCATGTCAGGGGTATACCACTGCCGGTAAAACTGCTTAAGCTTCTCCAAATCAATAGGTTGAGGCGCGTTTTGTGCCGGATCGTGCCCTAACAGCGTTGAACCTTTCAAACGTCTACGCCACACGGGATCTTGTATATCTGGTGGATAGGTTGCAACGGATGTATCAGCCATTTTCATGGCATGTTGTAGAGTCTCAGGTGTAAATACCGCTTTGCCCGCTGCATCAGCCAACCAGTTCAATGCATCTTTTAGTAGTTCAGACCGATTATGTGGCAAGCTCAAGCTATAGAGTGTGAAATCATATGAAACAATAGCTGGAGGCAGCGGGTATTTTGGATCAATAGCACTGTCCCATAACTGCTCTAATTTGGTAGAAGATAAGCTTTTGCTACTAAAGAGCACGACTTTCGGAATCAACCAGGTATAACCCGTTTGTTGGGTTTTCTCCGCCAGTGACCCTGTTTTCACGACCAGGCGCAACTGTATTCTGTCGTTAGGACGTTGTGGCGTCTGCAAAATTTGCCAGTTAAAACCGTTTTCCAATTTACCTTGTTTCCAGGCAGGGTCAGGCTGCAAGGCTTCTGCCTGCGTCTGGCCCGCAACTGCCAGCATTATCCCACCAATAAAATAACGAATTTTCGTACCCTGCATGTGAACCCCTATAAATGTCTATCCTTGGTTTTAGCCTTCGAAGGTTTAACCATTGATGACAGAATATGTTCCCTTCGACCAATAATAACGGTAGAAAAAGCAAAAACCTGAATTTTAGCAGGCGAAATCCTGTCAGGATTATAACTGAGGATTAGACCTCAAACCGCCATGAATGGTTTCATGATGACGGAGGTTTATGTTTATTAAATTGACGATTATATCCCCTGATCAGCATACCCAGTTCATCATCCTGATGGTATTTAGGGCAAGCCATTGGCTCTGATGGTTGATCGTTATTAAGATCCCGCGCAATGTCTCGTAATGGGCGCACAACAATCCGGTTGATACACCAGCTTATCGACACCGTAAGGATAAGGGCCAGTAATAAATAAGTTGTCAGCATCAGCGCCAACGTATTAATGACAAAACGATATACTCGGTTGGAATCCACTTGCAAAATCAGATGCCCTAGCGGTTTAGCATCTGTCGATACTGAACCATAAACATGAAGAGGAATACTCACTTCCACAGGGATCCCAAAAACACGTTTAGCCAGTTCGGGGATCGAGCGATGGGTAGCAAAGCTCAATCGTATCACCCGGATATCCTCCGGTAACACCACATCCGCACGTCCTAAAATACCTACAGTGCGCAGCCCTATCAGCAACTCTTTTGCTTTACTGAGATCGGAATTAAGTAGTGCTTCCGTTAAAGGTGCCTGTACCTGAGCTGCCGCATTATTAAGCTGGCTGACATAATCATCTTTACGTTGCTGTATAAAATGACACAATTGGATCGTAATAAAAATAGCAATGGTCACCAGCGTGACGCCGGTCACTGCGGCCATCTGTTTAATGGTTAACGAACGTTTGACGCGCAATTTCATTTTTACTTAAACCAATGCCTGTGGATATCGCAGTTATAACACGTGATCAATGGAATTGAGTATACTTGATTTTATCGCTAGCGATCCTGTTTCACTTATCCAAGTCGTTATTTTTCTGAAATAATTGCCTTTGGTGGCTATCAGAAATATAAGTAAATATTTAAATGGTGATAATGGCTAACCCATTATCACCAAAGATGTTTTATTGAATAATTGCCAACCAATTATTCCACCGCAACATTTTCATCCTGATCAACCGCAAAACAGGCAATCAGTTGATCACTATATTGATTCAATTTTGGCTGAAACTGAGTACAAATGCTAAGTGCCCGGCGACAACGAGCGGCAAATGCACAACCGGGCGGTGGATTCATTGGGCTTGGTAATTCGCCGGTCAATTTTATCCGTTCACGGCGTAATTCAGGATTCAGCCTTGGCGTTGCTGATAATAATGCCTGTGTATAGGGGTGACGTGGATGACTGAAAATCATCTCCTTACGGCCTTTTTCCACACAACGACCGAGGTACATCACCATCACTTCATCAGCAATATGTTCAACCACAGACAAGTCATGGGAAATAAAGACATAAGAGAGTCCCAACTCTTGTTGTAAGTCCATCATCAGGTTCAACACCTGCGCCCGCACCGAGACATCCAACGCAGAAACCGGTTCATCCGCAATCACCACATCCGGGTCCAACATTAGGCCACGAGCAATCGCAATCCGTTGGCGTTGACCACCGGAGAACATGTGCGGATAACGGCTGTAGTGTTCGGTTTTTAGCCCCACTTTTTCCATCATCTGCAACACTTTCTCTTTACGTTCCTGTGCGTTCAACTTGGTATTGATCCGCAGAGGTTCTTCCAGGATCTGCCCAACTTTCTTACGCGGATTAAGTGAACCATAAGGATTCTGAAACACAATCTGGATTTTCTGACGACGTAGCTTTTCAGAATCTTTATTGGGTACCAGCAGATCTTGCCCCTGATAATAAAGCTCCCCGTCGGTTGGCTTTTCAATCATCGTCAGCAATCGCCCCAGCGTGGATTTACCACACCCCGATTCACCAACAACTGCCAGCGTTTTTCCCTTTTCCAATTCGAAAGAGACCCCATCCAACGCTTTTACCGTTCTAGCAGGTGAAAAGAGCCCCCCTTTAATCGGATAATATTTTTTCAGATCTGTCGCTTTTAATAACGGCACAGTGGATACTTGCTGCGCCGGATAAAGGTACTCACTCATACTGTCGGCCTCCCCGCATCATCCAACGGTATATGGCATTTCACCTGACGTTCTCCCACCGTTCTTAATTCCGGTTCCACCTGACGACAATGGTCATTTGCATATGGACAACGTGGATTCAGTAAACACCCGATAGGCCGGTCATATTTCCCCGGCACAACACCCGGTAAAGAAGCAAGACGGGATTTATCCGTAGCAAATTCAGGTAATGCCCGGAGCAACGCCTGAGTATACGGATGACGTGGTGCCCGGAAGATTTCCGATGCCTTGGCGGATTCCACCACCTGCCCGGCATACATCACGATAATATGATGAGCGGCTTCTGCAACCAATGCCAGGTCATGGGTGATTAATATTAGCGCCATATTTTCCCGTTGTTGCAACTCCAACAACAGTTCAATAACCTGCGCCTGAATGGTGACATCTAAAGCGGTTGTCGGTTCATCAGCAATCAGTAATTTTGGCCGGCAAGCAATCGCCATTGCGATCATGACCCGTTGGCTCATACCACCCGATAATTGGTGCGGATACACATCCAGACGCGATGCAGGATCCGGGATACCGACCAAAGTCAATAGATCAATCGCCCGCTGGCGGCGAGTACGACGATTGCCGCCTTGATGCACTTTCAGCGCTTCCATAATCTGAAACCCAACGGTATAACAGGGATTCAAACTGGTCATCGGATCTTGGAAGATCATTGCCACTTCCGCACCAACCAGTTGGCGACGTTCTTGTTCGGAAATTTTGGTCAGATCACGCTGGTTAAATTCCAGCTTGTCAGCCATCACTCTACCCGGATAATCAATCAATCCCATTACAGCCAATGAACTGACCGATTTACCTGAACCAGATTCTCCAACAATCCCGACAACCTGCCCTTGCTCCACCCGGTAACTGATGCGATCAACAGCGCGGAATGGTGCCTCTTCGTCTCCGAAGTGAACCGATAATTTTTCTACATTTAACAGTGCCATTTCGCCACCTCACTACTGCTTGAGTTTAGGATCAAGTGCATCACGCAAACCGTCGCCCATCAGGTTAAACGCCAACACTGTCAGCAGAATCGCCACCCCCGGGAACGTCACTACCCACCAGGCACTTTGTGCAAACTGCAATACATCAGACAGCATTGTTCCCCATTCCGGCGTGGGTGGCTGCGCCCCCATCCCCAGAAAACCCAAAGCAGCCATATCAAGAATGGCATTAGAAAAACCCAGAGAAGCCTGCACAATCAGCGGCGCCAGACAGTTAGGCAGAATATTGATAAACATCTGGCGCATGGAACCCGCTCCCGCCACCTGTGAAGCCGTCACATAGTCACGGTTAACTTCTACCAACACCGCAGCACGAGTTAAACGGATGTAATGTGGCAGAGACACAAAGGTCAACGCCAGTGAAGCATTGACAATGGATGGCCCAAATATCGCCACCAGCACCAAAGCCAGCAACAGGCTTGGCAATGCCAGCATAATATCAACGATACGCATGATGATGATATCCACCACACCACCGAAATAACCCGCCAGCACTCCCAGAACAACCCCCATCAACAGGGATAGCACCACCACCAGACAACCTACCAGCAATGAAAGCCGAGCGCCGTACATCAGACGTGAAAGTAAATCACGCCCAACATCATCAGTACCCAGAATAAACTGCCAACTTCCCCCTTCCTGCCATGCCGGCGGCGTCAGCAGAGAATCGCGGAACTGTTCAGCCGCACCGTGTGGGGCAAGCACCCCCGCCAACAGAGCAACCAACAACATCAGCACAATATAAACCAGACCGACAACAGCCCCTTTATTGCGCTTAAAGTAATACCAGAACTCCTGCATCGGCGTCATAATCTTCGGCGCACTGTTTGCAGGCTCAATCACTTGAGACATAATGTGCTCCCTATTTCTTATGTCGGATACGCGGGTTAACGATGCCATATAACAAGTCAACTATCAGGTTAACCAAGATGATCATGATCGCCACCAGTAATACGCCTCCCTGAACCACCGGATAATCCCGGCGTTGAAGGGCATCGATCAGCCAGCGTCCAAGCCCCGGCCAAGAGAAAATAGTTTCAGTCAGGATCGCCCCCGCCAGCATAATGCCCACCTGCAAGCCGATAACGGTTACAACCGGCAGCAATGCATTGCGAAGCGCATGGACCACAATCACACGAATACGACTCAAACCTTTAGCGCGTGCAGTACGGATATAATCTTCACCTAGTACTTCCAACATAGAAGATCGGGTCATACGGACAATCACCGCCAGTGGAATCGTCCCCAAGACAACGGCAGGCAAAATGATATGCATCACCGCATCTTTAAAATCACCGGTTTCACCCCAGAATAGTGTGTCGATTAGCATAAAACCTGTTAGTGGATAACTGTCATCAAGGAAAACACTGTCGCTTATCCGACCAGATACTGGTGTCAGATCCAACTGAACAGAAACCAGCATGATCAACATGATCCCCCACCAGAAGATCGGCATAGAGTATCCGGTTAGAGAAAGGCCTACCGAAGTATGATCAAAAACAGAACCCCGCTTTACTGCCGCCAGGACACCAACGGGAATACCGACAGCAATAGCGAACAACATAGCGCATATCCCCAGTTCAAGAGTTGCCTTGAAACGGGGAACAAACTCTTCCCACACAGAGATACGACTTTTCATGGAGATACCAAGATCACCATGTAACACATTACTTACATAATGAAAGTATTGCTGCCAAAGTGGTTTATCCAACCCCATTTCGGCCATTAGCTGGGCATAGCGCTCAGCCGATATTCCACGTTCCCCGGCCATAATGGTCACCGGATCGCCGGGGATCATATGGACAAAAGCAAAAGTCAGTAAAGTAATGCCAATAAACGTTGGGATTACCAACCCCAGACGTCGGAGTATGAACTGCAACATATCCCGAACTCTCTTTTTTAAATGCCGGTTACAGCTCTCAGGCCGTTTGGCTTGATAAGGGGGAGGACTTTCCCCCTTTGGCTCACAATTTAATAAACGCCTTAAGTAAGAACAGGATTATTCGAGAGACACGTTGCTGAAAATATGTCTGCCTAGAGGATCAACGACATAACCTTTAACTTCTTTACGAGTGGGTTCATACACCGTGGAATGAGCCACAATCAGGGCCGGAACCTGTTCGTGCATCACAACTTGAGCCTGTTTATAAAGCTCAACACGTTTAGCATGCTCAGCAACGATTCGGGCTGGCTGAATAACATCTTCAAACGGTTTGTAACACCATTTAGAGTAGTTGGAACCTAGTTCTTTGGCTGCGCAGCTAAACAAAGTTGCGAAGAAGTTATCTGGATCACCATTGTCTCCCGTCCAACCCATCATCACAATTTGATGCTCGCCATCTTTAGCTCGCTTCAAATATTCGCCCCATTCATAGCTGACAATTTTGGCCTTAACACCAATTTTTGCCCAGTCAGCCTGGACCATTTCAGCCATACGACGGGCATTCGGGTTGTATGCACGCTGTACGGGCATTGCCCACAGATCAATGGTGAAACCACTTCCCATCCCTGCTTCTTTTAGGAGCTGTTTCGCTTTTTCTGGATCGTACTGGTAATCTTTAAGATCATTGTAGTAACCCCACATGGTTGGTGGGATCAGATTTTTAGCTTTCTGACCCGCGCCCTGATAAACCGCTTCAACGATAGCGTCTTTATTGACTGCCATCGTCAACGCCTGACGAACTTTAACGTTATCCAATGGCTTTTTAGTGACGTTGAAAGCGACATAACCGACATTCAGACCAGGCTGTTCCAGCAAAACGATATCTTTATCCTGTTTCATGCGGGCAATATCTGCTGGATTTGGATATGGCATGATCTGACATTCGTTTTTCTGTAATTTTGCATAACGAACGGATGCATCAGGAGTAATAGAGAAAACTAGCCGGTCAATTTTGGCTTTATCTCCCCAGTATTGTTTGAAGGCTTTATACAGAATGCGAGAATCTTTCTGATATTGCACCAACTGGAACGGGCCTGTACCAATTGGATTCAGATCGACTTTCTCTGGCGTACCGGCTTTCATCATCTTATCTGCATATTCTGCTGACATAATAGAGGCGAAATCCATACCTAAATCAGCCAGGAATGGTGCTTCCGGGCGGCTCAGTTCAATCCGCACAGTATAATCATCTACTTTTTCAACCTTATTGATTATCTCACTCATACCCATGCCAATGAAATATTCATAGCTGCCGCCTGACACCTTGTGGTATGGATGGCTTGTATCTTTTTGCCGCATGAAAGTGTAGATCACATCATCAGCATTAAAATCACGGGTGGGTTTGAACTCTTTATTTTCATGCCATTTAACGCCTTTACGCAGATGAAAAGTGTAAACTTTACCGTCATCGCTAATATCCCATTTTTCAGCCAAGCTCGGGATAATTTCAGTTGTACCTGTTTTGAACTCAACCAAACGGTTATACAGTGGTCTGGAGCTGGCATCATAAGTTGTGCCAGCAGTGAACAATTGAGGATTAAAGCCTTCCGGTGAGCCTTCGGAACAATAAACCAATGTTTTTGCCTGAACGCTGGCGGTTACTGCCAATGCAACTAAGCTGACCCCTAGCTTCAATAACTTCGCCCCTTTAGAGAAAGTTGTCATTTTCTTGCACTCCATTTGTGGTGGTGTTGTGTACAGTCAGAATCTGCACTTTCTGTCAGAAACTGCGCTGTTTAGGTTTTGTTTATTATTTTCAGCTTATCAATTAAACAACTGTTGTCTCTTGCGTCAATAAGATCTCAACAGATGTCACAAACAACAGGAAAACACAAAGGAAACTAATAATTAACATAGTTAGCACAAAAACATGACAACTCGCACGTTTTATAGACAAAAAGACCATAAAAAGCTCATGGATGCAGGATTAATCACTATTAACCTGTGCGCAAAAATTGTGGTTGTTTGATTAATTAGTAAACGATTATTTCACTAGAAAAGATGATAACTGGTATAAAATGCTGTGTGCCGAATAAAATCGGCACCTGAAAAGTTAATCAAATAAGTATAACATTAATAATATAAATACATACAAAAACCTGTTACTAGTTTATCTACGTTTACATCACCTCTGGTTTCATTAATTACTCCAATTTCATCACATAAAAAACAACTTCATAGAAAGAAGGTAATTTTCTTAATTCCGCTATAAAATTATTATCGGTGAATAAACCAAGACGGTGATTAATTAGACATACATTATAGACGTGCTTAATGAGTTTATAAGCCTCTCTCTTTATAACCTTGTAAAAATTCCCCAGTTCAATAATAGACATAACAGTATCACTAATTTTCCCTAAATCTGTTGTTAACTTAGTTATTATCGGTCGTAATATTCCATCTATTTATACCTCATTATACCCTTTTGTCTTTTCTTATCTTACTTAAACCAAGAATAGTTAACAAAGAAACTATAACCGAGGCTGCAATCAAACTTTCAATAGAAAACGCTATGCGTGAATCAAGATATTGAAAAAGAATCGTAAATACAGGTATTAATAGAAATAACAAAGAGACATGAAGAGGGGTAATGGCATTAATTGCCTTCAGTACGAGATAGATTGGAAGTAAGTGCCCGACAGCAACAAGAATCAACATCGGAAGAATCATATCAATATTCAAACTAAGAGAAACATCGGATAGTGAAATATAACAAAATGAAAGTATCACCATTAAGATACTTCTAACAGACAATATCTCATATGTTTGCCATTTTTCCTTGAATAATTTCTTAGAAAAAATAGTGTATAATACCGTTCCTACAGCACCAATTATCACACTAACAATGCCAATAATCCTATCCTGAGTTGAGGTTGATGATAATCCACTATTTCCTAAAAATGTATTCACTAGCATCACACCTACCCCAATGAGAACTAACCAAGATATGACGACTTCTAATTTTTCTGTTTTTGCCTCGTCTTTATCGATAAAAGATGAAAGGAGGATTGTTATCGCAGGGCCACAAGCCACTGAAGCAACACCCACTATTGCAGGCTCAAGAAAACGTAGCGAAATGATTAATCCCCCCCAATTTAATAGAATTGAGATATTAACAATTAACACCAATAAGGTGTTCTTGCGGACCTTCACAATTAATTGATCAATCCCTTTGAAAATACTTATCATCATAAATAATAAAGTAGATGATATAAAGCAATAAAAGATAACAATAGCTGAATTTATCGATTGCGTTAAATACGCAACAAACACATCAAATGCTGCACTGATGAGGCAAAAAATAACCCCATATATTACGCCATTATATGAAGACATATATCACCTATTATTTTATTATTCCAAAAATTAAATTTCCGATATTGAACTGATTTTATTATTGCAAATTTATCTTTAATCTCCGCACTTCCTGTACTTAACGTATTATCAATAATAGAGACGCAATCACCCAACTTAATGCCATTGAGATCCATTTTTCCTTCAAAATGTTCAGAACTGATCTGTACAACAGTATTATTCATCTCATTCAAACAATAGGGATACCATCCAGCCATTGCTAATAGTATTCCTGTAAAGAGAGAGATAGCTGTTGCCAGTGACATTCACACTTCGAAAATACTCGACTACCGTTTATTCTAAACTTATTAATTTCGAGTAAAAGCGTGTTACCTATATCACTTAATTTCACAGTTATATTCCATTCAATGTTTATAGAAGATAATATTCATACACCATTCTTATCTTTTTTCAAACAAGTCATTCAATGAATGAGATATATTTCTCAGATGGATGAATTAAATGTCATTGATAGTAATTAAATGTTATTTTTTACTATGATATTATTAGTCGAATCCACCTTTTTTTAATTATTTGTTTTTTAAGTATTTAATTTATCTACCAAAGCCTATAAGTTTACGGACGAAAAATAGTTACAGGCTCCTGACATTATTCTAGCCATATAAACAGAATATTTGTTAATATACTCAAATAAATTCGCCACGTGACTAATATGGCGAAGCATATTGACGTAAAGTTAAAAATACAGTATTAGGTGTTGTTATCTGAACAGCCTTCTTATTAGAAATCTCCAAGGATGACGATGCATTTTTATATCCGATTTTCTTCTCACTTTTTCAACAGTAGCCAGAATTGGTCAAGACTCATTTAGCATCAATTCGTTTATCGGCTCGAAATGTAGTTTATCTAACTCTGATTTTCGATAATCTTTGACATTTTTACGAGATTAAATTATATCAAATTTATGTATAAATATTTTAATGGAGATGTAATAAATCTATATAAAAATTAAACAATTTATACCAAGATTATGTGCGATTACATTAAAAAATGGAAAGTCAATGGAAATGTTATCTACTGAAAAAAAATACTTAAAAAAAACGAACAATCAAATATTACCAGTCCATTCAACATTGCTGCACGAGAATTCACCATCATTTACTCTCCAAGGTGAAACCTCTCGTTGTGACAAAATTATTCAAAAAGGTGATCACGCGCTAATAGGGATAAGCCCCTTTAACTCCCGTTTTTCAAAGGACTATGTAGTGGACCTTATTCAGTGGTCAAGTCATTATTTCCGACAAGTTGACATATTGTTACCTTGTGAACGTGAAGCTTCACGCCTTTTAGTCGCTGGTGGAGCTGAGAATGCTAAGGCTATCAAGAAAACACAGCGCGAAATTAGACGTCATTTATGTAACCTTGATTATGCTATTTCCACAGCAATGTTAAAAAGTAAGCAAATCAGAGTTATTCAATTTTGTGACTTTGCACTAAACCATGACTACCAATCTCTTAAAACACAAGTTGAAAACGCGTTTAATGAATCAGAATCTTTTAAAAAAATCTGCCTTAATATGGCCTTTCAAGCCATAAAAGGGAGACTAAAAGGTACCGGACAATACTTTGGTCCAATTGACCTAAAATTAGTATATAAAGCGTTACCATATATTTTCGCTGAAATTCCCTTTTACCTCGATACCCCTCGATTACTTGGGGTAAAGTATTCTACGTTACTTTATCACCGTCCTTGGCCAATCGGAAAAGGGTTGTTTAACTGTAGTTATCCTATACAAGTAGGAGATAGACAAAGTTACGGAATCGTCACTCAACCATAAAATACAAATAATCTGATGAAATAGTAATTGTATTTAAAGTTAATAAGCTCTTAGTACCAAATATCTTTAGAAAGGAAGCAAAATAATGGCTAAATTAAGTTCTTTTAGTATTCACGATCCCAAGTTCATAAAAAATCCTTATGATTTTTACGACATTTTGCATAAGCAAGATTTAGTTTATTTTGAACAATCCCAAAACAGCTATTTTATTGGCAAATATGAGGATGTTGACGCTATTTTAAAATCCTCAATTTTCAATACTAAGCCATTAACTGCACTTGCCGAACCGGTTATGGGGGATCGCGTTCTTGCTCAAATGGAAGGTGAAGAGCATGCGTGTAAACGCAAACTCATAATGCAAGGACTTTCAAGAGATTATTTTAATCGCTACTACGAACCCATGATTCGAAAGATTACTGAAGATCTCTTACAACCTTATATGGAAAAAGGAAATATAGATATTGTTAATGACTTTGGCCGCGATTATGCCGTATTAGTAACATTAGGTATTCTCGGACTGCCAAGTGATAACTATCGTGATATAGCTGAATGGCACAAGGGTATCGCTAGTTTTATTACCCAGTTTGACCAAACAGAACCAGAAAAAATGCACAGTCTTGAATGTAGTCAGAAATTAATTCGCTTACTAAAGCCTATAATAGATCAGAGACGGTGTAATCCCAGTGAGGACATTATATCTATATTTTGTCAAGATACAGCGATGTCCATGAGTGAAATTACAGCACTGTGTTTAAACATTCTATTAGCTGCTATAGAACCTGCTGACAAGATATTAGCAATGATGCTTAATCACTTAATATCTAATCCAAGTATGCTTGATACAGTGCTCAAAGATCGCAGTCTGGTTCGAGATGCATTTGAAGAAACTTTACGTCTGACATCACCGGTACAGCTAATTCCAAGAGAAACGGGTGAAGACGTCACTATTTCTGGTATCGATATACCTAAAGGCGCTGTAATATTTTGTATGATTGGCGCAGCTAATCGCGATCCATCGGTTTTTCACAAACCAAATGAATTTGATCTATATCGAAGAAAAAATACAACTTCTCAACAGAAAGCAAATCGAAAAAGGCATTTAGCTTTTGGTGCAGGTACTCATGCCTGTGCTGCGGCTGCATTTTCACTCAATCAGTTGGAAGTTTCATCCAATATTATTTTGGATCGCCTGCACAATTTACGTTTTGCTAGTAATGATCATTATCAAGAAACAGGAGTGTATACACGAGGACCTTCTAAACTCCCTTTGAGTTTTGATCCAATAGCATCGTCTGCTGTCAAGGAATAGTCGCCCTTATCTGAAAATCACTATGGAAGCGATGGAATAGGAACATAAAGTTCATATTGTGGTGTAACGACGCCTATCAGCGGCATAATAGTGAATATGTGGAACTTCTGGAAAAACATCAGGCTTGTGTGAAATCGCTCCGAAGATCCATCTGGAATACTGTTAAGGGATGCCGGAAGTGAGTATCCCTTGAAACAATCAGGAGATACCTACATTTTATTATCGAAAAGAGGTGACTCATGAAGTCAATAATAAAGTAAATTAAACGGGCTACCTGATACATTGACACCTTGATGATCAAGGTATACGATGCCGTTATGAACAAGCCAAAGAAAACACTTAACACTGTTGGACGAACGACAGTGGACTACACTGATAGAATGTATTGGAATGGCATCATTAAGATGAGCTTATCCAAATTTTTCATTCTCAGTGTTCTACAACAACGGCCTATGCACGGTTACGAAATTGCCCGTGAGGTTGAACGTTCTACCCAAGGGTGTTGTTCACCTACCGAAGGTACAATTTATCCGGTGCTGCGTGAATTTGAGCAGGGGGAGTATGTAACGGTACACAATGAAACCGTTGCAGGTCGTGGACGTAAAGTATACACATTAACAGATAAAGGGCGGACAGCTTTTACTGTCGCTGTAGAAGCTTGGATGGAAGTCGCCGCACATATCAATCGTCAGCCATGACGATTTTTTTTGACTTAATACATTGTACATCTATGCATTGATCAGAAATATGAGGAATCTATTGTAAATCTGGCGCCAAATTACCGAAACGTAATATCAGCCTATTAATGATTTAATTTGGAGGAAATAAATATGAACGAACAATCGATTAAACAGCGAATCGAAGACATACAACACTATTATGGCAAAACCCTGTCTAGTAGAGAGGATCTTGCTATAAATGTATGCACTGTGGACAACACCACTTCAGACAGAATCAAAGAAATTCTTAAGCTTATTCATCCTGATGTACAGAAGCGTTTTTATGGTTGTGGTACGCCTTTTCCTCCCTTGCTAGAAGGAACGACAGTATTAGACTTGGGATGTGGGAGTGGGCGTGATTGTTTTATTCTGTCTCACCTTGTAGGTACCGAGGGTAAAGTTATTGGTATTGACGCAACAGCAGAACAAATCGAATTTTCCCAGCGTTTTGTGGATTACCATCGTCAAATCTTTGACTATTCATCCACCAATGTGCATTTTCAGCAAGGCTATATCGAGTCACTAGAACAACTTAATTTACCACCTGAAAGTATAGACGTTATCGTTTCAAACTGTGTCATCAATCTATCTGTATCTAAAGCAAGTGTGTTGGCTGGTATGGCCCGTTTACTCAAATCGGGTGGTGAAATCTATTTTTCTGACATTTTTTTAGATAGAAGACTGGACCAATCACTGAAAAATGACCAACAAATTGTTTGTGAGTGTATCGGTGACGCATTGTACTTTGAAGATTTCATACGGCTAGCAAGAACAGCCGGTTTTAATGATGTTCGTGTCATTAATAGCAGTTTGAAATCCATAAACAATAAGGAGATTGAGGAAAAACTAGGCGGTGCAAAACTGTATTCAATGACGCTGAGGCTGTTCAAATTAGATTTAGAAGACCGTTGTGAGGATTATGGTCAAGTTGCCATTTACAAAGGCAATTTACCAGATGCACCGGATCAGTTTGTGCTTGATCGAGAACATATTTTTGAGACAGGCAGAGCAGTCCCTGTATGCCGCAATACCGCCGATATGATCACCAAAAGCCGTTACCATACACTTTTTGATTTAATGGGTGACGGGAAGAAACATTATGGTCTTTTCAACGGTGGAAGGCCGCAGCATTTTGATGCTGATGGCAAAGTTATGCAAATTTATGCACCAAGTGGCTGTGGTTGTTAGAGTAAATGCTTCCAAATAGCAAAAAGCCTTGCAGCAAGGACTGTAAGGCTTCTCTATTTCTTTAAGTCTGCGGCTTATTTGACAGCCCCAAACTCTAAATTGGTCGGCGAGAGAGGATTCGAACCTCCGACCCACTGGTCCCAAACCAGTTGCGCTACCAAGCTGCGCTACTCGCCGAAAACGAGGCGAATCTTACTGCGCTCGCTACAGGCCGTCAATACCTTTTTGATAATCATAGGTTAGTCGCTGATAAAAACAACTGAACCTCAGTTATGTCGCACTTTCTCACAGATTTCACATCACGCTTAAATTGACTTGAATATCTTGGCTGACGCATCAGATACCAAGCTGATCGAATAAATCGTCAGCATCCTTTGCTTGATGAATGTCTTCACCACGATCACTCTTAGCCAAAGTTTCGGCAGTCAATTTATTAGAGGTATTAAGTTCCGGCTATCGCATTTCACAACAGCCGGAATTGACTATTTCAGGTCATTATTGCAGTAACGAAATATCCGCAACTCTCAGGAACAGGTCCCGCAATTCACTTAACAAAGTTAAGCGATTCACACGCACCTGCTGGTCTTCATCCATTACCATTACATTGTCGAAGAAAGCATCGACAACTTCACGCAGAGAAGCCAATTCAATCAGTGCTTCCTGATAGCGCCCTTCGGCAAACAAAGGCGTCAGCTTACCCTGTAAAACTATCAGATGCGTTGCCAGTTTCACCTCTTCTGGCGCTTTCAACGCAGAAACATCTACTTTCTCGTTCAATGTCTCTTCAGACTTAGCCAGAATGTTAGAAACGCGCTTATTCGCCGCGGCCAACGCTGCGGCTTCATCCAATGTACGGAAATGAGTGACCGCTTTAACACGGGCATCGAAATCAGCGGGTTGCGTTGGACGACGCGCCAATACAGCCTGAATGGTATCAATGCTGTAACCCTGCTCCTGATACCATGCACGGAAACGGCCAAGCATAAACTCAACCACGTCATCAGTGACTTTGGCATTCGTCAGCTTATCGCCGTACAAACGAACCGCTTCTTCTGTCAGTGTCTGCAAATCCAACGGCAGTTTTTTCTCAACGATAATACGCAAAGCCCCCAGCGCAGCACGACGCAGTGCAAACGGATCTTTATCGCCTTTCGGATGCTGACCAATGCCAAAAATACCCGCCAGAGTATCCATTTTGTCTGCAAGGGCTAATGCACAGGAAACACCCGTAGAAGGCAGCTCATCACCGGCAAAACGCGGCTGATACTGCTCATTCAGCGCCAGAGCGATATCTTCCGCTTCACCGTCATGACGAGCGTAATGCATTCCCATCACACCCTGAGTATCAGTGAACTCGAACACCATATTGGTCATCAGGTCACATTTGGACAACAGACCCGCACGGGTGGCGTAATTAACATCAGCCCCAATCTTCTCTGCAACCCAACCAGCCAAAGCCTGAATACGATCCGTCTTATCGCGCAAAGTACCAAGCTGTTTCTGGAACAGAACGGTTTCCAAACGTGGCAAGTTGTCTTCCAAACGCTGTTTACGATCCGTCTTAAAAAAGAATTCCGCATCAGCCAGACGAGGACGAACCACTTTTTCGTTACCAGAAATGATTTGTTGTGGATCAGAAGATTCAATGTTGGCAACAAAGATAAAGTTCGCCATCAACTTGCCCGCATTGTCGTAAACCGGGAAGTATTTCTGGTCACCTTTCATGGTGTAAACCAATGCTTCGGCTGGTACTTCGAGGAATTTCTCTTCAAATTTCGCCGTCAGCACAACCGGCCATTCAACCAATGAAGCGACTTCTTCCAACAAGCTGTCACTGATATCCGCAATGCCACCCAGTTTAACCGCCGCTTGTTCCACATCCTGTTTAATGAGCGCCTTACGGGTTTCATAATCCGCGATCACTTTACCGCGTTGCTGCAAAATTGCCGGATACTGTTCCGCATTGTCAATCGTGAATTCAGGCTCACCCATAAAACGATGACCACGAATGACACGCGCGGATTTGATACCCAGAATGTCACCTTCAATCAGTTCATCACCAAACAACATGGTAACGGTATGCACCGGGCGAACAAACTGAGTCTCTTTATCGCTCCAACGCATTAATTTAGGTATCGGCAACTTACTCAGCGCGTGATTGACCATACCCGACAATAGCTCTGTTGCACGGCGGCCTTTTACCAGCGCGCGATACAGTAACCATTCGCCTTTATCTGTCACCAAACGTTCAGCCTGAGAAACCGTAATACCACAGCCACGAGCCCAACCTTCAGCCGCTTTTGTCGGTTTACCCTCCGCATCAAATGCCTGAGCAATCGCCGGGCCACGTTTTTCTACTTCACGGTCAGCCTGCGCTTCATCCAGATTGGCGATTTTCAGTGCCAGACGACGCGGCGTTGCAAACCAGCTCACTTCACCATACGCTAAATTCGCGTTATCCAACTCCACCGCAAAATTAGCAGCAAATGCTTCAGCCAGTGAACGAAGAGCCTTCGGCGGCAACTCTTCTGTGCCGATTTCCACCAGGAAAGTCTGTTGAGTCATGACAGCCTCTTAGTTCTGATTCTTTTTACACATAGGGAAGCCCAGTGCCTCGCGGGAGGCATAATAAGCTTCAGCAACAGCTTTGGTCAGGGTGCGGATACGCAGGATATAGCGCTGACGTTCAGTCACCGAGATAGCTTTACGGGCATCCAATAAGTTGAATGTATGACCCGCTTTGAGAATACGTTCATAAGCTGGCAATGGTAGCGGCGTTTCCAGCGCCAGCAGCTCCTGAGCTTCTTTTTCATATTGCTCGAAGCAGCTAAACAGGAAATCAACATCCGCATACTCAAAGTTATAAGTAGATTGTTCTACTTCATTCTGATGATAAATATCACCATAAGTGGTTTTACCCAACGGACCATCGGACCAAACTAGGTCGTAAACACTGTCCACGCCCTGGATATACATCGCCAGACGCTCAAGACCGTAAGTAATCTCGCCGGTTACTGGCTTACACTCAAGGCCGCCTACCTGTTGGAAGTAAGTAAACTGAGTCACTTCCATCCCGTTAAGCCACACTTCCCAGCCCAATCCCCAAGCACCTAACGTTGGGTTTTCCCAGTTATCTTCAACAAAACGGATATCGTGAACTGTCGGGTCCAACCCCAATTCTTTCAGCGAACCCAGATATAATTCCTGAATATTGTCTGGTGACGGCTTAATAATGACCTGAAACTGATAGTAATGTTGTAAGCGATTCGGGTTTTCACCATAACGGCCATCTGTCGGACGACGGGAAGGTTGCACATAAGCCGCCGCAATTGGCTCCGGGCCAAGTGCACGCAGGCAAGTGATTGGATGAGAAGTGCCCGCGCCGACTTCCATGTCCAGTGGTTGGACAATGGTGCAGCCCTGGCGCGCCCAATAATCCTGTAAGGTCAGGATCAGCCCCTGAAAGGTCTTGGTATCAAACTTTTGCATGTTGGATCCGCACGCGATACATATGAATTTGAAAGGAAGTCGGTCAGTATACCCTTTGACCTTAAGATATACAGCCCTGAATTCGCTCTCAATTCCGCCCTGAAATAAAAAAATCTTAATCTGGCTATTTTGCTTGTATATATATACAGTTAAAGTACAGTCAATTATTAACCATCAACATCGGGAATAATCATCATGGAACTAACACGCTGTAATTGGGTGACCTCTGATCCTGAATATCTGGCTTACCATGACAATGAATGGGGAAAACCACAAGAAAATAGCCAAAAGCTGTTTGAAATGATTTGTCTGGAAGGCCAGCAATCCGGGCTATCATGGCTGACTATCCTGAAAAAACGTGAGGGCTATCGCCAATGTTTTCATCAGTTTGATCCGGTAAAAATTGCCGTCATGGATGAAAATGATGTGGCACGGCTGATGCTTGATCCTGCTATTGTCCGCAATCGCGCCAAAATTAACGCTATTATCAACAATGCGCGGGCATATCTTAAAATGCAACAACAGGGTGAAGAATTCAGCATCTTTATCTGGCGTTTTGTTGATAACAAACCGATTATTAATCAGTGGAAAACCATCACAGAGGTGCCGGTAAAAACAGATCTTTCAGATGAGTTATCACAAGCACTGAAAAAAAGGGGGTTCAAATTTATCGGCAGTACCACTTGCTATGCATTTATGCAGGCAACAGGCTTGGTCAATGACCATATAACTGACTGTTTATGTAGAAAATAAATTCAGTGAATTACAATAGCCCCAAGATTAACACCAATAATAAAACTGGATATTAACCAAACATTTAGCTCTTTATTTTAAATGTTAAATTAAATGCCATATTAAATAATTAATAGTCATAATTTTCCAGATTGCACCTCGATAATGCGAAGGGTATGGTGTTATTTCTTCTAATTTAAATAACACACCGACAACGAACACGGCTATGATTTTTTCTCAATTCGGTAACAAGTTTACACAAGACGCAGGTATAACCCGCCTGATGAATGACCTTAATCAAGGGTTGCGGACACCTGGTGCAATTATGCTGGGCGGTGGTAATCCTGCACATATCCCGGAAATGGATGACTATTTTCAGCAATTACTGACTGAAATGGTCGCAAGCGGCCAACTCACGGAAACACTATGCAACTATGATGGCCCTCAGGGTAAAGATACGCTAATTCGAGCATTGGCAGAGATGCTACGCGAAAAACTTGGCTGGGAAATTGGTACACAAAATATTGCCCTGACCAATGGCAGCCAGAGCGCATTTTTCTATCTGTTTAACCTGCTGGCCGGGCGCAGTGAAGATGGCTCTACCCGTAAGGTACTATTTCCACTGGCACCGGAATATATTGGTTATTCTGACTCAGGGCTGGATGAAGGCTTATTTGTTGCCAATAAACCCAATATTGAATTATTGCCAGAAGGCCAATTCAAATACCGTGTTGATTTTGACCATCTCAATATTACCGAAGATATTAGCCTGATCTGTGTTTCTCGCCCAACCAACCCAACGGGTAACGTCATCACTGACGAAGAATTGCAACGGCTGGATTATCTGGCTCAACAACACCAGATTCCATTACTCATTGATAATGCTTATGGCGTGCCATTCCCAGGTATTATTTTTAGCGAAGCTACACCATTGTGGAACCCTAATACTATTCTGTGCATGAGTCTATCCAAATTAGGGCTGCCCGGTTCACGCTGCGGAATCATTATCGCTAACGATAAAATCATCAATGCCGTCAGTAATATGAATGGTATCATCAGCCTTGCGCCGGGCGGTGTCGGCCCCGCAATGGCATTGGAAATGATCCGTCGCAATGACCTGCTTCGTTTGTCACAGGACATTATCCGCCCGTTCTATCAACAACGGGTTCAGGACGTGATTCAGATTATCCGTCGTTATCTGCCGGTAGAACTTTGCCTTATCCATAAACCAGAAGGCGCCATTTTTTTGTGGCTGTGGTTTAAAAATCTGCCGATAACCACAGAAACACTTTATCAAAGACTGAAAAAACGTGGTGTGTTAATGGTTCCAGGTCACTATTTCTTCCCCGGACTGGAACAAGACTGGCCGCATGCTCATGAATGCATGCGTATGAATTATGTTCCTGATCCGGAAAGTATTGCAAAAGGGATTGCGATTCTGGCAGAAGAAATTGAGCAGGCACATCAGCAAGCAGCCTGAAATCAATGTAATCAAATCAATAATGTAATTAAATCAATATAGTAAAAAAGCTCCTGCTCGGAAATGCAGGAGCAAAATGATAACGAGGACTTTACATAATTATTTTCAGAATTTGTAGAATGCTTTGTGCATAAAGAAGAGAAAGAAACACTCCTTGTTTGCCCACTCTCCTTAAGCAGCCTCTATTCAATCAGAAATTTCTAAATCCAATGCCTCGAATAGGCGTGTTTTTGTGCGTTTACTGATGGCTAATGCAAGAGTACATTACGCATTAATGAGATTTTCAGCCGATATGCCAAACTGCTTATTCAGTTTCCAAATTATTTATGTCTTTTACTATAAAGCCCAAAAAAGCACCGCCAATAATTGTGGCGACATAATCCTCAAAAACATTGCCAGCGGATAAACCGTCGCATAAGAAAGCGCCGCAGCCCCATTAGTACTGTGAATAGCATTAGCAAAAGCCAACGCGGGGGGATCAGTCATTGACCCGGCAAGTACCCCACATAAGCTAAGATAATTCATTTTAGCGACTATACGGGCCAGAATACCGACTGTGAGTAACGGAATAATCGTAATTAAAACGCCATAACCTACCCAAATCAGACCATCCCCATATATAAGAGTGTTAATAAAATCACCACCAGATTTCAGCCCAACAACAGCAAGAAACATCACAATACCCAATTCACGCAATGCAAGATTAGCACTGGGAGGCATGAACCAATATAGCTTACCAATGGTCCCTATTCGCCCCAAAATCAAAGCGATCACCAATGGTCCACCTGCTAGTCCAAGGCGCAAAGCAACGGGGAAACCCGGAATAAACAACGGAATTGATCCCAGTAATACCCCAAGACCAATCCCGATAAATACAGGCAACATCTGTACTTGCTGGAGTTTATGTTTTGCATTGCCTAACAGAGAAGCTACCGCTTCAATAGATTCAGGGCGACCAACAATATTTAAAATATCACCAAACTGTAAGCTAGCATTATTACTGGCAACCAATTCAACCCCCGCACGGTTTAATCGGGTAACAACCACATCATATTTTTGCTTAAGATTCAGTTCACGTATCCGTTTACTCAACACTGCGTCATTAGTCACAACCACTTTGGCAGATTGCAACGTATTACTTGATGTAGACAGAGAAATATCCACTTCCTCACCCAACACCAATCTAACTTTATCCAAATCTTCCCGATGACCCACCAAATATAGGAGATCCCCACTCTGAATCACTGTGGTGGATGAAGGCACCATAAGCAAATCGTCACGTTTCAAGCGAGAACAAACCACATTATCACGGTTAAGTAGGGGAATATCCTGCATACATAACCCATTCAAGTTTGGGTTACGAACTGCAATATTCATGGTTTGCAAAATTTCGCGACTACAACCATTTTGGCTATCAAATTCTTTAACTTCACGTTCAATATTCACTTTGAAAAATAGCCGTACCAACCACATCACCAGTAAAATACCGCAAATCCCCATTGGGTACGCCATTGCGTATCCCATGCCCATTTGGCTGACAAGGGCAGAATCTGAACCAAGATCCGTCAGAATTTGTTGACCGGCGCCGAGAGAGGGAGTATTCGTCACCGCACCAGAGAAAATACCCAGAATAATTGGCAAAGGAACATGAAACAGTTTATGAATAATCGCCGTTACCAACCCACCGATAATCACAATGAATACCGCCAGGCCATTCAGTTTCAGTCCCGATCGTCGTAATGAAGAGAAAAAACCCGGCCCTACTTGGATACCAATGGTGTAAACAAACAGAATCAAACCGAATTCCTGAATAAAATGCAGCATATCGCTGCTCAATGTCAGTTCATAAGTTTGAGCAAAATGACCGACGATAATACCACCAAACAGCACACCACCAATACCTAATCCAACTTCATATATTTTCCAGTTTCCAATCCACAATCCAAATGCAGCAGCTAATGCCAACATACTCACTGTAAGAGCAATATCACTCATAACCCGTTTCCTTTACCAAAAGTTAAAAAACCGGGAGATTAGTTCTGTTTACTCTCTGATTCTGTCAGAAATTAAATAGCCGTTATGTGGTTAATCACACAAATTATAAGGATTTATCACCCCCCAAAGGAGCACAACACTCATTAGAACGTTATTATTAACAGACAAAAGCCAAATCGTTTTAGCCTTAAAATTATTTAAGTTATATACCCTATGGATTTCAAGATGCATCGCGACGGCAAAGGAGCGAATCCCCGGGAGCATAGCGAACGATGTGACCGGGGTGAGTGCAGCCAACAAAGAGGCAACTTGAAAGATAACGGGTATAAGCTATTCAAATCATTATGATGACTTACATTATTTTTTATTAATTAAAAAACAGAAAAAAATCCTGTTACATAAAAAATTCACGACTTTTTGATATCAGTGCTATGGTCAATGTTGCATGACGTGATTATAGTGATTGATGTCAAAGCTCTTCATTAAGAGATTTGGGAAAATAAAAATCACCCAACAAACTTATGCAAGAGCAAACTATTTCAGCGGCTTAGCCATACGAGATCGATAGAACCGATGAAGAGTAATAAATTAATTCTATTTTGCGTCACATTAGGATGGTTGTTAATCAGCGGGTGTACCAGCATCATGACACATTCAGGGCCTAGCCGCGGTTATTATCCCGGAGCTAAAGCTAACATTGAAATGTTAAAAGACAAAGATACGGGTTGGGTAATGAAACCATTACTCGCGATTGATCTGCCTTTTTCTGCGCTATTAGATACTCTCTTATTACCTTATGACTATATAAAATCTGACGAAGATCAATCAACAAGTTCACCAAAAGAGCGAATTGAAAAAATAGAAAAAGCACAACGTCAAACCAAAACCAATTAATTGATAATCCGTTCCGGTTTATTTATTGCCACCAGCGGAGAGTGAGCTGACGGCAAATATATTTATTTCAATCCGGTTTCCACCAGGAAAATTTGCATATAGCCATCGACTTCACGCATAAATGCAATATGATGACTATCCGGTGAAATCACCACCGCTTCCGCAGCAGGCGCTTTTTCTGTACGCTTCGTCAAACGTTGCATCTGACCATTTTGTACATTGCATAGCATCACGCTGTTATCACAAATAAAAGCAACAAACTGACCACTAGCTTCCCAACTAAAAGCAGATTGAATACCACAGTAACTCTGCGTTATTTGACGAGGCTCTCCACCATTTGGCGATATTGTCCACAATTGCACAATACCATTATCATCTTTCATCAGAAAACCAATCTGTTCACCATTCGGTGAAGCACGCAACCAGTGACGCGGGTTATTCACAACTCCCGGCCAACGTTTGTGGCTGGTCAATGTCAAACGACGCTGCATTACACTGGCAGGCGGCGCGGGTAACGTTGTTTCCGTACCTTCCAGCAGTTTTCCCCCTGCTACCGCATAATCAGCATCCTGTTCAGGTAGATCAACGATATAAACTTCCGGTACTTTTTCCCCTGTTGCAGAAATGGTATCGCCAATAAATGCCAACGCCCAACGCTGCCAATTACCATCCGCTTTACGATATCCTGCTTGACCTACCCAACATTCTTCATAGGCGCGGTTAATATCATCACTGCCCGGCTCCGGCTGAAAAGCAGCAGTACTAACCACAACGGAGAAATAGCTACCATCATATTCACGGGGATGGTGTTTAGGTGGTTCAACTGGTTTCAGGGGCACAGCAACAGCGATATTGCGCAAATCCAGCACTGGATCAAGCTCATGCATAACATGGTCGTTATAAGTAAAGCTCAGGCGGCTACCATCTGGGCTGAATACATGAACGTGACTGCCTCCACGCAGCGCTCCCGGAGTATAAGGGGCAGTAATATCCATTGCATCCAGCGTAACCGCTTTTCCCGGAGAATCCTCACTGACAATTACGCCCCGACGGTGATGAAAGTCATAGTGCCATTGCTCATCTGGGAATTCTGGCCCATGAATAAACGCATATCGGACAGGTTCTGTTGGGCTGACTGTCACTACGCCAACATGAGCGCCCTCCTTTGCCTGATAGATAATGTCTGTTTTTCCACTCTGTACATGAATTTTTTCTATCGTTAAACCAGTAAAAGAAGCACCATGAGGACGCACATCATAAACTAACCACTGACTGTCTGGTGTCCAGACATTAATATTAGTAAGCTGGTGGCTACGGTTATCTAACGTGATTTGCCGTTCCTGAAAGGCCATTTTATTATCCTTGCATCAGGTTTTTTCGGATAAATAATATTAATCCGAAATGGATGGAACTAAAAAATTTCAGTCGAGACTTTACCACTTCGACATTACTCTTACTTTTTTATGCTACGTACATTTCATTTCTATGTTACTAAGTGTTCTTTATATCATTGGTATTACAGCTGAAGCGATGACCGGGGCTTTAGCCGCCGGCCGCCGTAAAATGGATATGTTCGGCGTGATTATTATTGCTTCCGTAACGGCGATTGGCGGTGGCTCCGTTCGAGATATACTACTAGGGCATTATCCCCTCGGTTGGGTTAAGCACCCTGAATATATCGTCACCGTTGCCTGTGCCGCCGTAATCACCACTTGGGTTGCGCCGATGATGAAACATTTACGCCGCCTGTTTCTGATCCTTGATGCCATTGGCTTGATTGTCTTCTCCATTATTGGCGCACAGATTGCGTTGGATATGAACTATGGCCCAATCATTGCTTCCATTGCGGCAGTTATCACCGGTGTTTTCGGTGGCGTGTTACGCGATATGTTGTGTAACACCATTCCGTTGGTTTTCCAGAAAGAGATCTATGCGGGTGTCTCCTTTACCGCCGCCTGGTTATATATTGGCTTACAGCACACACCGTTACCGCAAAACGGCATTGTTCTGATTACCCTGATCGCCGGTCTGACAGCAAGATTGGTTGCTATTCGCTACCGTCTTGGATTACCGGTCTTTAATTACGAACACTCCGATCACTGAGCCATATCAGCGGGGTTAACCACCACCCCGTTTTCCCGGTCAAAACCTGTTATCCTTGCCACTGACAGTTTTTCCGCGATTGCTTTAATCTGCGTGTCATTGACAAAATCAGACAACTTTTTAAATTGCCCGGTAGTAAGTTGCTGTTTTAACTGTGTTCCGGCTAATTTCTGCTCCAGTTGCAGCCAGTGAACAACATCGTCAGGCAACTTATCCATATAAGGCACTCCAATCCCTTTCATCCAATAGGAAAAAGGCTGATTTTTTGCCTTGCTGAATTGTGAATAAATAGCCTGTGCTCGTTTATCTCCAATTCCCGGTAAGGCAGCAATTTGTTGAACTGAAAGTGCTAACCAACCGGTTAAATCAGTGACTAACTTCTGTTCGGTCAACATTGCCCAACTGCCGCTACTGACACCTGTCATTTGCAGATTTTCACCCAGCCATTTCAGTCGTGCATTAAATTGTTGTTCACAACCCACCGTTAACGTCAAACAACTCAGCGCATGATAACGCTGCTTATCCGGTGGCTGAATATCCTGACGCTCTTTGATCCGCCATACCACCTGAGCTAATTTCGGGATACCATGACCTGCCAATGTAAGCGTCACCCGATCCCCCGGTAATACATCCAACTGTCGCCAACGACGAACAGAACCAATATTGACTCTACTTATCTGCCGATCATCCAGTTTCACCTTATCCAGCCCAAGCACCACTGAGATTTTGCCCGTTCTGCCAATAGTAAAATTAACTTCCCTGACTTGTGTGACCTGATGGCGTAAAGGGTGTTTCCATGCCACAGCCCAACTGTTAGATCCAGACCGCCACTGGTTTCCTTTAGGTTCAATTTCCTGTTTCAGCACGATACCGTCTGTAGCAAAAGGCATGGGTTGTTCAAAATAGTGCATCCGCAGTTTCTGCACCTGCTCTGGTTCCTCTATTTTATGACTGTAGCGAAGCGCCAATGGAAACCCCATATCTGCCAGTTTGCGCAATTTACTTTCCATCTCCGCAGGGCCATCCGGCCAACTCCAGATAAATACACCGACTTGCTTTAATTCTGACGAATGGTCCTTACGCATCATCAAACCCGCAACCCGATTACGAGCGCCATCACTCCCCAATAATTGCTGTCTATGCCCCTCTTTATGCAGAAAGAGTTCTCCTTGCAATACCAAATCAGGTGGAGCATTTTCTATATTCTGCGGAATATCGGGAATATGTCGGCTTTTTGCTGTCCAATTTACCCCTTCGGCACCATTGCCCCGGCTGATTAATGAAACGAGTTTCCCGTTCTGATAAACCAATGTTACCGCTACACCATCAATCTTTGGCTGTAACCAGACAGGTAATCTACCGTGCAACCATCGGTTAATTTCCTGCTTGTCTTTCAGTTTACTTAATCCGGTATGAGCAACCGGATGAACAAGCTTATTATCGGGAAAAACTTCCACAGGAAAATCTGAATGGGGTGCTTGTTTCAGACAGAATTGCCAATGAGTCAGCTCCGCCATTAATTGATCATAAACCTCATCATCGATCTCGCTTATCCCTTTCTGACGATAGAGCTGATCCCAGTGCGCCATCTGTTGCATCAAGCTTTTAGTTTCACGTTGTAATTTGTCCTGCGACCATTCGGGGCAATTCTTTTCTGTATTCGAAACAAAAATTTCAGCCGCAACTATCGGTGAACTGAAAACAATGAACAGAATCAATATCAATAAATTAAGCATCCGTGCTCCCTGGCTATCCATGCATAACGGCAAAATAGAGGATAAAGAGATAGTGTCCAAGGCAGAGATAATAACTTTGCGAAGCGGTTCGAAGAATAAATGCCTAAAATCCCCAAATAACGAATTATCTCTATTCAACTACCAGATAACCCTCAGCAATTCGAAATACAATGTTAACCTCTATGATTGCTTGTTATTTATCAATTACGATTTTTTTAATTTCTGTGCAGAGCTGAGGCCGATGCATCATGCTTCCAGAACCTCAACTACCTGCTCTGTACCACTCATAAAACTAACCAGTTCCCTACGGCCACCTGGGTATTCCTTAATAACCATTCCTGCTGGAGTGTCAAACTCTGCATAATAAATTGGTTCACCCGCATTGAGGTGAGCACGCGCCTCTGAACCATCGTCATTTGCCAGTTGAGCATCAAAGATAGCCATAAAAGTGCGCTCTTGCGCCGGTGACATTTCATCTAAAATCCAAAGCATTAGCTAACTCAGATGTAAAAGCTGAGTATGATGCGCTAGAGCCAAAATTCGAGCTAATTAATACTCTATTACGAATACGGCACGCTGCTGGTTTAACGCAAAATCAAGTTGCACAGCGTATGGGAACGAAAGAAGCGAATATCTCCAGGCTTGAAAAAGGAAATGGAAGCCCAACACTTAAAACACTATTGAACTACGCCAAAGCGTGTAATTGTGAACTGCGTTTTAGCTTCAAAACAACTTAATCCAAACAGTTAATCAATCTATTAAGTATTGTTTTGTTATTGTAAACCATTAACCAATGGCTGAAACAAAGATAATAACTAAGCCTGTCATGTATTAATTTAAAATACCAACTTACCCGCCCTCGGTTATCACCAAAATCGACTTTCAAATAAAGATTAAAAAACAACAATTTAACCAAGCAGCTTGGGAAATAAATATTAAAAACCACATAGAACGGGTATTACGACAAAAACTTAACAACGCCTTATTTCCTGCCTTCCCATTAATTATTACTAAATTAAGTTATTCGTTCACATAGTAATAGTCATAAAGATGTACATCCTCCCTAAATTCTGTAGCTCAAGTCTCATAATTTCAACCCTTACCACTTATAGATAAAAAAATAATCTGAAATCAACTACCAAAAAATTAATTTAGCATTAATCTGAAGTTATCAGCCGATAACTATTTCCTATTATCTTTTTTTAAAAATAATTGCTAATCTTATTTATGTCTTCGTAGCAATAGAAATTCAGCTTAACCCGCAAGGGATAGATTTTATGGCATAGGTTCCCTGTAGGTAAAGGTAAATCCGATATAACCGTAAGTTAGGAGAGTAATATGAATCAAGACGATTTCTCCTCAAACATGAGTTCCAGCAATACTCTTACATGAACGAAACCGTGTAATAACAACCTGCACGGGTGACCCGATGCAGAGAATAATCATCTGAAAAAGGAGGGCCCTTAAAAGGCCAATACAATCTGGCCGGGACAGGGTTATCACAAAGAATGAAAATTTTTAATATGGCAACCGGGGAGCTATCCCCATCAGAGTATTATTATACTCTTGCTACACCCCCTTGGAACGCAGTGTGGGCAGTCAAAGCTCTCGGGAATCCGGTGATAAATGGGAAAGACAACAGGGGTAAGCCAATTCGTTACCCAGAATTCCGTACCAGTACCTTATTCAATGTCTTTCCGCCAGTACTAGATTATAATTTTCCAGAGCTGATAGGAGGCGATATGACGCTGGAACAAGGCAGGTTCTGGATAAATGCACAAAACAGCATCTTCAAGGTCCCACATGTGGTCACAGGTAAGTATATCTGTCAGATGATTGCCAAACGTAAAGATGGACGTCCAGGGAAAGCCACAGCAATCCTCAAGATGGATGCTAACGTTGTAAATTATATATTCTACAGGTTCAAGGGAGACAAAAACGTTATGGAATCTAGCGTGAACGACCTGATTTACACAGTAAGCTGCCGAGGGACCGGATTTTCATGGGAGCGTAAACCCGAAGAGAAATTTGAGTTGGAAAGTAAGTGGGAAAACGCGGTACCGTCAATTAAAATGCAAGACACTAACGATTGGATTTATGATGTTGCTTTCTGGACGCCACCATACAACAATCCAAATGGTCAGTTTAAAGACCCAGCCATCCTGAGACCTAATAGCTAACCTGGAGAAGCCAGATCCCTGTAATAACCCAGATAACCTATCCGGAATGAGAAGGCAGGTAGCAGCAATAAATAAAAATCTTTAACAGAACAACCGGGGAGTCATCCCCGGTTGAGCACTCAATGAATACGGATAAATATACTGAGCTATCATTTACCCTGTTTCTTATTAATATGAAATATATTAAAATAGATAATCCGTTTCCGTAACGGTCAGTTTTTACATAAATCATTTAAATATCACTATTCGGAAATTAATTCCTCCTGACTTGCCTCATTCACACTTATCCATATTATCGACTTACTTATTCATGCCACTCTTACAATATTTTTATTTCAATTGCTATATATTGCAAAATGGTGGTGTGATCACCTTGGGAAATAATGCTGATTGTCAATCAGTGACTGCTCCCCGCCGTAAAAAACGGTGAGGCTTCTCACTTCTCAGGCCGCCACCGTCTTTATGACGGATTTAGCTGGCCTCCATGGGCAGAAACGACGAGTCCCGCCGCTGCGGCTTTGTATTCCAGTTTCATGAGGAAGCTATTCCAGCCCGCATCCCCCGATAACGCGGGCAAGCTGGTGATCCTTCATTATATTGGCCGATTTCAGCGTCTCATTAATTTGAAATATTAGCTTACCTGCCCTCTGTTATTACCAAATTAAGTTACTCGTTCACGTAATAATAGTCATAAAGATGTATATCCCCGCTAAATTCCTCTGCCTAAATCTCATTATTACCACTCTTGTGATCTATCTGTAGAAAATAATCTAAAAACCACTACCAACAATCAGGTGTAGCATTAACCTAAGGTTATCAGCCGATAACTTTTTTCTATTAGATTTTTACTTAAATAATGTCTAATATTATTCATGTCAGTAGAAATTCAGTTTAACCTGCAAGGGATAGGTTTTATGGCATAGGTTCCCCTGTGGGTAAAAGGTAAATCCAATATAACCTTAATTAGGAGAGCAATATGAAGGATATTGTCAGCCTAAACTCAACAAGTTTTGCTTTCACAGCCCTACGAGCAGACCGTAGTGTAGTCGCTTGGGGAGGCAGAAATGACGAGGATACTAAAGCATACGGTGAATACGATTAATTGCCCTATTAAGTATTTTTTAGTATGAACCACTAAAAATATACTAAAGACTGACACAACAGTAGATTTAGCAGCACATCGCTATTCTACACGCTACCATCTGAGTTTTTGGGATACAAATACCCAAGGTTACATTGGCCGAGATAGTTTTCCATTCCGGCCTCAACTCAATAAACAATAGTCATATTGAATTATCCCATGTGTATCAGCCAGCAATTGCTAATAAATCTAGCGGCGATAGTAATAGCAGAAAATGGTAGGCAAATATACCTATACCCTATGGATTTCAAGATGCATCGCGGCGGCAAGGGAGCGAATCCCCGGGAGCATAGATAACTATGTGACCGGGGTGAGTGAGTGCAGCCAACAAAGAGGCAACTTGAAAGATGACGGGTATAAAGGCTCGGAAAGCAACATAAGGTAATGCGGACAGTCAGTGCAAAGTGGTATTTGACTTGGGTTTCCTCCGATAAACAGGAGGTGAATAAGAGCCGGAGTCCAGAGGCTAATTGAACAAAACCTGTCATTAAGACAGATAACGTGTAGTAACGACCTGCACGGGTACCCGATGCAGAAAATAATAACCGGAAAAAGGGGAATCTCTGAAAGGCCGATGTCATTTGGCCAGGACGGGATTACAGCAATAAATGAAAATTTCTCACGTAACAACTGGGGAACTATCCCCATCTGAATATCCCATGAATGCGGGTAACACATTCATCAACAGAATGAAACAGGATATTGGTCGGATAACGGCACATTACCGCCAGTGGCCGGTATGGATGATGTGCGTGTCTGTAGGAGCGCTCTTTTCCACCTCGGTATTTGCCGCTGCTACACCCAATTGGAACCCAGAGTACGCAGTCAGAGCTCTCGGGAAACCGGTGATAAATGGGAAAGACAACAACGGTAAGCCAATTCGTTACCCAGAAGTGGGTACCAGTACCTTATTGAATGTCTTTCCGCCAGTAATAGATCATAATTTTCCAAAACCGATAGGAAAAGAGATGATGCTAAAAGACGGCATGTTCTGGGTTAGAGCACAATACAGACTCTTCAAGGTGCCACATGTAGTTACAGGTAAGTATACCTGTAAGATGGTTGCCAAACGTAAAGATGGATCTCCAGGGGAAGCCACAGTGACCCTCTATACGGATGCTATCGTTGTCAATCCAAACATCTACTGGTTCAAGGGAGACAAAAATGTTATGGAATCTAACGTGAACGACCTGACTTACACAGTAAGCTGCCAAGGGACCAGATTTTCATGGGAGCGTAAACCCGAAGAGAAATTTGAATTGGAAAGTAAGTGGGAAAACGGGGTACCGTCAATTGAAATGCAAGACACCTGCAATTGGATTCATAATGTTGCTTTCTGGACACCACCAGACAACAATCCGAATAATAGGTTTAAAGACCCAGCCATCCAGAAACCTACTAGTACGGGCAGTGCTAACCTAGCGAAGCCAGATCCCTGTGATAACCCAGATAATATATCCGGGGTGAGAAAGGCAGATAGCCGCAATAAATAAAAATCGTTAATAGAACAACCGGGGAGTAATCCCCGGTTGAGCACTCGAAGTACATTGGAAATAGATAACCCGTTTCCATAACGGTCAGTTTTTACGTAAACCATTTAAATATTACCATTCGAATATTAATTCCTCCAGACCTGCCTCATTCACGCTTAACCCTATTATTTATTTACTCGTTCGCGTTACTCTTTCAATACTTTCATTCGTATGACATCTCAATGTATGTGATATTTTCTTTACCGGAACACATCCGCCAAATTATCAACCAATCACTTTTTTCTACTATCTTTCTATGCAAATAACAGGTAATGTTATTCAGTGACAATATAGATCCAGCTTAACTCACAAGAGTAGGTTTTACCTTATCGATAGAAATGCCGCCAGTAAAAACTGACGGCAGTAAGAGCTAAAATCCAATGAGGTAACGTGTAGTGACAGCTTGCACGGGTACCCAGATACAGAAAATAATAATCGGAAAAAGGAGAATCTCTGAAAGGTCGATATAATTTAACCGGGAGGGGATTACAGCAATAAATGAAAACTTCTAAAGAATATTTTATTAAGTATACAGAACCTAGTCGACCTCAAATCACGAGTAACCCTCAAATCATAGACTGGGTTCCAGAGAAAGCCATTTTAGCTCTCGGAAACCCGAAGATATATGGAAAAGAGAATAACGATAAATTGGTTCGTTATCCGGAAAGTGGGACGAGCACCTTAGTCTTTCCTAAAGGTGATCCACATTTCGATTTTCCAGGGACACGTTTACCTGATACCGCAGTGTTAAAAGATATGATGTTCTGGATTAAAACGAAAAACCGAATCTTCATTGTTCCACATGTTGTTACAGGAAAGTACACTTGTGAGATAATAGCCTCCCGCAAAGATGGCCTGCCAGGAAAGGCCACCATAACACTTTATACGGATGCAATCGTTGAAAATAATGAGCCCCAGTGGTTCAAAGGGGACAGTAACGTAATGGAGTCTAAGCTACTCGATCTGTGTTACGAAGTATCTTGCGAAGGAACGGGTTTTTCATGGCAGCGAAAACCTGAAGAGCAAGTTCAATTCGAAAATAACTGGGAAAATGGGGTGCCGTTAATTATAATGCAAGACAGCCAAGATATCCAAAATGTGATCTATAGCCTTGTGCTCTGGTCTGCACCCGTTGATTTAAATCCCAATTTTAAAGATCCTGCCATCCTTTTACCCAATGAATAAAATAATAACCAACAGAAACTAAGAGTAAAGGTCATTTATCTGGGATGAAGTGATAGCAACACAATGAAAATCTTTAACCAGACAACCGGGGAACAATCCCCGGTTGAATATCCAATGAATACGGATAATATACTGAGTTATCATTCACCTTGTTTTTTATCAATCTGAAATATCACAATATTCAATTCAAGTTATTATACTGATTTTCCAATAAAAATTAAAAAAGCGATAACTTCTCACTTCAAATGAGAAGTAAATAACCAATTACTGTAACTGTTAATATTTACACTAACCATTTAATATCATTACGTCGGGTTTAACTCTTCTGAGTCACATCATTCACGTTCAATCACATTATCCGCTTACCTTTTCATGTTATTCTTTCAATACTTTCATTCGTATAACACCTCAATTTATGTGATATTTTCTTTACTGGAATACATCCACAAAATTATAAACTGATCGTGTTTTTCTATTATCTTTTTATTCAAATAACAGGTAATGTTACCCAGTAGCAATATAAATCTAGCTTAACTCGCGATAAACCGATTTTATCTTATAGGTAAAAGTAAACCCAATATTAACCTTATTTAGGAGAGCCAATATGAACCAAAATGACCATCCCTCATCAAACATGGCTACCGGTGATCGTTTTATCCAGCAAAACCTAAAATCAGGAAGAGAAAGTAACTCTGGTGGCAATACCTCCATCATCTCTATTGAATCGACAACCGTCATGTTATTGCAAAATGGCAGAGTGATCACTTGGGGGAAAAACTCAGATGATAATCAAGTCCCGCCACCAATTGCCGAATTTGCCGAATTGCAGGATATTGTCAGCATAAGTGCAACAAAATCTGCATTTTCAGCCTTGCGGGCAGATGGCAGCGTGTCTATCTGGGGTTCACTCCTCAATGACCTACTCCCGCCACAATCAAAAGTGGATAAGATGAAGAATATTGTCAGTGTGAGTTCAATTCCAATAAGAGATGTTTTCACGGGCCTACGGGCGGACGGCAGCATAGCCTCTTGGGGAGCAGTGGATTTTTTAAACACGGCTCTGCCAAGAATGTGTGGATTATCGCTACACAATATCATCAGCCTAAGCGCAACAGAGCAATCTTTTGCCGCCTTACGGGCAGATGGCAGCGTCGTCTCCTGGGGATTGGATTTTTTGCCAACCCCACCCGAAATTGCCGCATTAAAGGATATTGTCAGCCTAAGTTCAACAAATAATACTTTCGTGGCCCTACGAGCGAACGGCAGCGTTGTCTCTTGGGGTGTGGAAATTATCCCGCCAGAAATCGCCAAATTACAAGATATCGTTAGCATAACTACCAATTATAATTATGCCGCCGCCCTACGGGCAGACCACAGCGTCGTTTCCTGGTGGGGAATAGTGGTTCCACCCGAAATTGCCGCATTAAAGGATATTGTCAGTTTAAGTGCCACACCGTATGCCTTTGCCGCCTTGCGAGCCGACCGCAGTGTGGTTGCCTGGGGAGATATGGACATTGGCGGAACATTACCACTTAAGATTGCTCAACTGAACGATATCGTCAGCCTGAGTGCAGCAGATTGTGCTTTCGCAGCTCTGCGGGCAGATGGCAGCGTCGTTGCCTGGGGACAACCAAGTCGCGGTGGTTATGTGCCACCGGAAATTGCTAAGTTGAAGGATATCGTTAGCCTGAGTGCATCACACTCTGCATTTGCAGCCTTGCGAGCAGATGGCCGCAGTGTAGGTTGGGGAGGAGGAGATACCAAAGCACATGGTGAATACGATTAATCAGTAAATGTGTTTTTTAGCAGGAGAGATGCTGGCCTGAAAATTGAGTTAATCCTCATAATCTCTTCACCTGTTATGAACGGATTAACACACTACGCTGACCGCCAGCAAATCAAATACCGCAATACAGGTGCTTACACCCTTTAAGCAGAAACCCAGTTTGATGGGGAAGAAATAGGTTTTGCGGCGCAGAATTCCTACAAATAAATCCGACACAGCCTATCAGGAGAGTGATATGAATCAACATAACGAGTTCTCATTCAGCACAGAGACCAAAGACACTTTTATCAAACAACGATCTGGAAGAAAAACTATCAGCTATGGTAGCAATGACGTCATAGACTCTAATGACTTTGGAACCGCCATATTATTACAGAATGGCCATATCGTTGCCTGGGGGGATACGCGCTACGGTGGCGAAATCCCACCTGAAATTGCTCAACTGAGCGATATTGTCAGTTTAAGTGCAACAAGTGGTGCTTTCGCCGCCTTGCGAGCCGACCTCAGCGTCGTTACCTGGGGAGATGCGCGCTACGGTGGCAAAATCCCACCTGAGATTGCTGAACTGAACGATATTGTCAGTTTAAGTGCCACACAATACGCCTTTGCCGCCTTGCGAGCCGACCGTAGCGTCGTTAATTGGGGGGATAAGTTCTACGATGGCAAAACCCCACCTGATATTGCTCAACTGAACGATATTGTCAGTTTAAGTACCACACAATACTCCTTTGTCGCCTTGCGAGCCGACCGTAGCGTCGTTACTTGGAGCAATGAGTACTACAGTGGCGAACTCCCACCTGATATTGCTCAACTGAACGATATTGTCAGTTTAAGTTCAGCATATGATAGTTTCGTCGCCTTGCGAGCCGACCGCAGCGTTATTGCTTGGGCCGGTAGTTATAATTATGTCCCATCAGACATGGCTCAGCTGAATGATATTGTCAGTTTAAGTGCAAATAATGATGCTTTCGCTGCCCTACGGGCAAACCGCAGCGTTGTTGCCTGGGGAGGGGGTTATAGCGGTAATGTCCCATCAGACATTGCTCAGCTGAATGATATTGTCAGTTTAAGTGCAAATGATGATGCTTTCGCTGCCCTACGGGCAAACCGCAGCGTTGTTGTTTGGGGAAGGAGTGATAGGAATGATGTCCCATCAGAAATTGCTCGGCTGAATGATATTGTCAGCCTAAGTTCGACAAATTCTGCTTTCGCGGCCTTACGGGCAAACCGTAGTGTCGTTGCCTGGGGAGATCTAGATAATGGTGGCATACTCCCACTCGATATTGCTCAACTGAACGATATCGTCGGCCTGAGTGCAACAAATTCTGCTTTCGCGGCCCTGCGGGCGGACCGTAGTGTCGTTGCCTGGGGGAAGCCAAGTACCGGTGGGTTTGTTCCACCCGAAATCGCTAAATTGCAGGATATTGTCAGCGTAGACTCATCGGGGCGCGCCTTTACGGCTTTGCGAACAAATGGCAAACGAGTTGGCTGGGGAGGCGGGGATATTAAAGCACATGGTGAATACGATTAATTGCCGATTAAGCCATACTCTTTCATTGTAACCCGGTGACTGCTCCCCGCCGTAAAAAAACAGCGAGGCTTCCCACTTCTCAGGCCGCAACCGTCTTTATGACGGATTTACGCTGGCCTCCGTGGGCAGAAACGACAAGTCCCGCCGCCTGTAATGCTGTTATGCCCTTGCGCTGGATGTTGATCGCCGCATTGATATCGCGGTCATGTTCGACTCGACAGAAAGGGCATTGCCAGATCCGCCCGCTCATGGACTGCCGCCAGACGTAATCGGGCCTTGCCGCGGTTAGCACTGCCCTTTTAAGACAGTAAAAACGCTCAAAATAACGCGCTTTTTCATCTCAATGCGTCAGATATTATAGTGCTTCTTAAATTAATGATGTCATGCAGTATGAACTGCTATATCCAGCTTTCTATTTAACTGATGCAAAGCCAGTTCAACTATTTCAACCTTTGATGAATGTTCAACATCAAGAAGCCTATCAATCTGTGGCCCCTTTTGCCCCAACCGACGCGCAAGATCTGCTTTGCGTGTTCCTGTTTCTATCATTGCATTATGCAATGCCACTTTCATTACCACGAGAATAGGAAGACTGACGACGTATTCACCTTCCTCCAACACTGATGCTTCAGGTATAGGCCGACGTTCGCCTATTTCTATAGAAATAGCCGTAATCAACCCATCAATAGATTCGAGAAGCGCTTCATCGACTGAGTCACCTACCGAGTTGAATAAGGGAAGATCTCGACAACTAGCCACATAACTTCCCGTTTCTTCGTCATATTCCAGCTTTATGGGATAATTAAACATAGTACCTCCCTTGAAATTTAAAGCCCCAGATCCTTCATTATTTTCTTTCTCAATGGTTCCGGAATTTCTTTGGAACCATGATCGGGGAAAACCGACGATTTACCGTTTATGGATACCTTGCGGTGGCTTCCTCCACCTCTAGCCTTCTCAATTAAAACTCCTTGAGAAATTAGCCATCGGCGGAACTCACTGTATTTCATCCATGCCTCCTTTTCGACCAAGCGATGATGACACATAAAACAGCAAATACAACATTTTTGTTTCATTCAACAACAGTTGTGATAATACATAGAGCAAAATTTTAACTAAAGAAGTCAACCCCTTGGCGATACAAAATATCCATTGGCAATTTTTCCCCTAAGAAAATTTCGGCGGAAATGCATCGGCAACGCGACATGTGTGAATGGGTACGTGTATACTATTATAAGAATTTTATTCTGCTTTATTTAATTATTATCCAATCAACCAAGATACCACCATGATCCAAGGCACGTTATATATTGTCTCTGCGCCAAGCGGAGCGGGTAAATCAAGCCTGATTCAGGCTTTGTTAAAGACTCAACCTCTGTATGATACTCAGGTTTCTGTTTCCCATACCACACGTGCAATGCGTCCCGGTGAAAATCAGGGTGAGCACTATTTCTTTGTCACGGAAGAAGTCTTTCGTCAGATGATCAGTAACCATGAATTTCTGGAACACGCCCGTGTTTTCGGTAATTATTACGGCACATCCCGAAAAGTGATTGAAGACACCCTTGCCAGTGGCGTTGATGTTTTTCTTGATATCGATTGGCAAGGAGCGCAGCAGATCCGCAAACAAATGCCCTCTGCCCGCAGCATTTTTATCCTGCCGCCGTCAAAAGAAGAGCTCCGTCGCCGTCTGCGCGGTCGAGGGCAGGATAGTGAAGATATTATTGAAAAACGCATGGATCAAGCCGTTGCAGAAATGGTTCACTATAACGAGTATGATTATTTAATCGTTAATGATGATTTCAATACTGCATTGGCCGATCTGCACACCATCATCCGTTCAGAACGCCTGCATCGGGAGCGCCAGGCACAACGGCATGATGCTTTAATCAGCAAATTATTGGCAGACTGAACCAAGTTTCAGTATGATGCCCAGTCATTTCTTTACCTGTGGAGTCGCACACATATGGCACGCGTAACTGTTCAAGACGCTGTAGAAAAAATTGGTAACCGTTTTGACCTGGTGTTGGTCGCCGCTCGTCGAGCACGTCAACTGCAAACAGGTGGTAAAGATCCTCTGGTTGCTGAAGAGAACGATAAAGTCACGGTTATCGCTCTGCGTGAAGTGGAAGAGGGCCTGATCAACGGTAAAATTCTGGACGTGCGTGAACGCCAGGAACAACAAGAGCAGGAAGCCGCAGAAATGCAGGCGGTTTCCGCTATCGCGGAAAGTCGTCGTTAATCTACGGTAGGTCTGCCTTGTATCTGTTCGAAAGCCTGAATCAGCTTGCCCAGAAATACCTGCCCGGGGCTCAGATTGAGCTCCTCAAGCAGGCTTACTCTGTTGCGCGAGATGCCCATGAAGGGCAAACCCGTACCAGCGGTGAGCCTTACATTACTCATCCTGTCGCAGTTGCCTGTATTTTGGCCGAGATGCGTCTCGACCATGAAACGCTGATGGCCGCCTTGTTGCATGATGTTATTGAAGACACGCCCGCCACCTTTCAGGATATCGCCCAGCCTTTCGGCCCTGTGGTTGCCGGGTTAGTCGAAGGGGTTTCCAAACTTGATAAGCTGAATTTCCGCGATAAAAAAGAGGCACAAGCGGAAAATTTCCGCAAAATGGTCATGGCAATGGTGCAGGATATCCGCGTCATTTTGATCAAACTGGCAGACCGTACCCACAATATGCGCACGCTCGGCGCGTTACGCCCAGATAAGCGCCGCCGTATCGCCCGGGAAACGTTAGAGATCTACAGTCCCTTAGCCCATCGTTTGGGTATCCATCATCTGAAAACGGAGTTAGAAGAGCTAGGGTTTGAAGCCCTTCACCCTAACCGCTACCGGGTTATCAAAGAAGTGGTAAAAGCGGCCCGAGGTAACCGTAAGGAGATGATCCAGAAAATTTTGTCTGAAATCGCAGGCAGGCTGGCTGAAGCAAATATCGAGTGCAAAGTCAGCGGTAGGGAAAAACATCTCTATTCTATTTACCAGAAAATGCACCTCAAAGAGCAACGTTTTCATTCGATTATGGATATCTATGCTTTTCGGGTCATCGTTAATAATGTTGATATCTGCTATCGGGTTTTGGGGCAGATGCACAGCCTGTATAAACCCCGCCCGGGCAGAGTCAAAGATTACATTGCCATCCCTAAGGCCAATGGCTATCAATCCCTGCACACTTCCCTGATTGGCCCTCATGGGGTGCCAGTTGAAGTCCAGATTCGCACCGAAGATATGGATCAAATGGCGGAAATGGGCGTCGCAGCACACTGGGCTTACAAAGAACAAGGTGAATCCGGTACAGCCGCACAAGTCCGTGCTCAGCGCTGGATGCAAAGTCTGCTGGAATTACAGCAAAGTGCCGGTAGCTCTTTTGAATTTATCGAAAGCGTTAAATCTGATCTGTTTCCTGATGAGATTTACGTTTTTACCCCGAAAGGGCGCATTGTGGAATTACCTGCCGGTGCCACCCCGGTCGATTTTGCTTATGCCGTACACACCGATATTGGTCACGCCTGTGTTGGCTCGCGAGTTGATCGCCAACCGTACCCATTATCTCAACCGCTTACCAGCGGTCAAACGGTTGAGATCATTACTGCGCCGGGCGCTCGCCCAAATGCGGCCTGGCTGAACTTTGTCGTCAGTTCAAAAGCCCGCGCTAAAATTCGTCAGTTGCTAAAAAACCTTAAACGAGAAGACTCCATTGGGCTAGGCCGCCGTCTGTTAAATCACGCGTTGGGTAGTGGGAAGAAACTGGTTGATATTCCGCCGGAAAGTATCAATAAAGAATTGACGAGAATGAAACTCTCGACAATAGACGATCTGCTGGCTGAAATCGGGCTTGGCAATACCATGAGTATCGTCGTCGCCCGTAATTTGCTAGGCGCACCGCCAGAAAATACCACCAATACCTATCACAACAATGGCGCCCGTAAATTACCCATCAAAGGCGCTGACGGTGTGCTGATTACGTTTGCCAAATGTTGCCGGCCCATCCCCGGTGACCCTATCATCGCCCATATCAGCCCCGGCAAAGGGTTGGTTATCCACCATGAGTCTTGCCGTAATATCCGTGGTTATCAGAAAGAACCCGAAAAATTTATGGCCGTCGAGTGGGATCAAGAGATCAATAACGATTTCACCGCCGAAATAAAAGTGGACATGTTTAACCATCAAGGGGCGCTGGCAAATCTAACCGCCGCCATTAATGCAGCCAATTCCAATATTCAGAGTATGAATACCGAAGAGAAAGACGGCCGGGTTTACTGTGCTTTTATCCGGCTCACGACTAAAGACCGTATTCAGTTAGCGAATATTATGCGCAAAATCCGGATCATGCCGGATGTGATGCGAGTCAGTCGTAACAGAAACTAAACCGGATAGCTCGTGCAAATCAGCAGGTGAACAGCCAACAGCGCTATCTACCGGTGATGACGTCGCCGGATATGGGGCTGGCGGCATATCATCCTGGTTATCAAAGAACAGACCAATCAATACTGAATCAACCTCATCCAATATGCGGTCTAACCAACCCGCCCCATCCACACCAAACATCAATACCAGCCCGATAGCGATAAATAACAGTGGCAAGATCCATGTTCGGCACCAATACGCTAGCAGCATACGGGGATACCGCGAGTAGCGAATTTTGTTGCCCAATAAAAACCCACAGACGGCCAACAATATGATCCCGATAACCAGTACCATCCGACTTATCAGCATCCCATAAGGCATCACACACAGAACCGATAAAAACCCGTCTTCCATCATGTCCCGCCAGATAACCACATGAGTGATACAACTCAGGAGATAAACGGACCACAAGCCCGCTGCAAAAACCAAGTACGCATGTGATTAGCTTGTGATGATGTCCGGGAGCGCGTCGACTTCACCGTTTTCGTTACCGCCGCCTGACCCTTCTGGGGCATAGGTTCAACGACTGCCGTAACAATCAGCATCAGGCGACGACTTCCCTGTTTCTCACGAAAGAAGACTTTTTCACAGGCGATCACATCACGTCGCTCATTGTAGATATAATTCATCACATCTGTTGCCCGGCGTTCTGTCACTCGGAACACCTGGCTGATTTCACTTTTGGTAAATCCGCGCCCCTTCAATAATCCCCAATACGCGACTGCCATGTACAACGGTGTATCCTTCAAATGAGACAAACAGGCTGGCAGCCGAAAATCCCCATGATTACTTTGTTTGCCGGTAATAGTCTGACCTCCAGGCAAATCGGTCTGGCTGCCGCTTATCTGAAGCAGCATTGAATCATTAACATTGATTGTCATTTTACTCTCCACTGGTGACTAACGGGTCAATTTGTTACCACATGAGAAATGAAATAGTGTGATTTATTGAGACGAAGTACCTATGGCGGCTAAGCCACCATGCCATATTTAAATACCTTGCCAGCGCAGCGTTATTTCATGACTAGAGTTGCCTTCATAGACGTTTTGAACTCACCAGAAATCTTGGGGTCTATCGCCTTCGTTTGCCAAAGCTGCACAAGAAACTTGCTGAGAGAATGATGAGAATAATACACTACATTATTTTTAGTTTTTTTCACGGCTGACTTAGCATCTACAGTAAAAACCAGCACACTTTTAGGGTCAGCTGCAGAACCAAATGTTACTGGCTGACCAATCTGGTTGCCGCCTACAAGCTTAGTCTGTATGCCTAGAACTCGCGGCAACAGTTTTATCTCCAACGCGTTACCGAAGTCCTTAGTCCCCTCCGCCTTAGTGTCCATCACTATACTTTTACCATCAACACCTAGATGCTCGGTAGAAAAATTCACAATGGCTACGCCTGTATCTTCCTCATTGGGTGTATTGCATGCAACACTTATCAATAGATCATATATACCTACCGTTTTCCGGTGTAACTCTATTGGGAATATCGCGTCCGACGGCTCCCGGCGAATCTCTCCGAAATCAAAATTATTACTAGACTCACTTTCAAAAATACAAGCCGGAGGGGACATCACTGTTACAGGGTCTTTGATAGTCGGAAGAATTGGTCTAGACCACCACATAAAATCCCCTCCATCAATTAAAATACCCACAGGTGCATTAACATTCTGGGTTTCGAATTCAACTTTTTCATCGGCCTTTCGCTCCCATGAAAAATCTACCCCTTGACAAGACACATTAAAAGAAAGGTCACTTAGTTTTGCCTTTGCTACACTTTCATCATCCTGATTACCAGTAGTTCTCGCCTTGAGCGTTGATAGTTCAGAATAATTTGCATCTGGATATGGCTTATTAAGGCTCACCGTAAGGTGTACAATGGCTACTCCTGGACGACCATTTGTAAATTTGGCTTCAATTGAACATTCGTAACTGCCTGAAACCACTCTCGGGACTTTAAAAATTTCCCCGTGCCCTGCTTTGATCTGGAACTTGACCTGATCCAACGTTTTACTACTACCCCACTTCATAGACAGTGTTGGAAACACATCTTTTAAGGTCGCTTTACCCGTTGCCGGATAAGTGATTATTCCGTCACTCCACTTTACCTTTCGAGCAGGCCCCAGAGCTTCAATGGCGCGATCAGCATTCCAATTTATTGTCGACGCGGCGAACAGTGTGGGAGAAGAAAAGATACCCACGGATAGGCATATCATCCCCACCCATATCGGCATCGGCCACCAGCGACAATGAACCACCATCCAACTCATATCCTGTTTTATCTTGTTAATAAATGTCTTATTCGTCTTCATCGGCCGCCCAACCGGGAGTAACTTCCCAGTTGTCCTGTTAGAAATTTTCATTCGTTGATACACCCCATCCCGACCAGATTACATCCGCCTTTCAGAGGGTCCTCTTCCTAATAATTATGGTTTTCCACATTAGGTTGTCAGTGCAGAGCCACAACACATTGCCTCATCTTAACGACAGGTTTCGTTCAATTGCCTCATTGGATTCCAGCTTTTATCTGCCTTCGCCTTTACCGGAGGAGGCCCCAGGTTAAACGCCACCTCGCACTGCCTGTCCGGTGTACTGCCCCACTTCACTTTCAGTACCCCGCTGGGTGGCATACCACTCAGGTACACTTGTCCACCCTCCCCGACTATCGCGGCCAGATTTGTGTCTGTATCCCCTTTAAGCCCCGCCATTGCCCCAAACGGCACGGGCTTACCGTTATAGGTCAAATTCATCAGCAACTGCTGCCCAATACGCACGGGGTAATCCACCATCACAACCGCGCCACTCGTCGGGAATACGTTCTTGCTACCCTGTGCCATGTCAGCCCCTTCCGGCAGCGATGACGGATCTAAACTGATACTATTACGGCTGTACGTCTGGGCATAAGGCACAACCGCATATCCCCAGCGATTAGTAGTCACCGAACTGGAATTCATCACACGAATACCTGCAACCCCCGATGTCCGCACTAATACAGCAGCATCACCAATACGCGATGCCAAAGTAACGCCATGCTGATGTGCAATCAGTCCTCCACTAAACCCGTAGTTCACACCACGTCCCCCCCATGAATCGTAGTTGTATCCCAAGTTGGCTTGCCCAAAGGAACCAAGATATCCCATTGACACTGATCCGCTGCGCCCTCTCCCTTTATTCGCCTGACTCTGCGATACGTTCCAAGACAGACTATTATCATCCAGCACCGATCCGCCTATGCCCAACTGGTTATTACTGCGTCCCGTACTATCACGGGAAAAACTATAGTTAGCATACGCATTATTCAGCGCCGCATAGGAGCCAAACAGACTCAGTGGAACGTTTACGTTCAACGAAATTTGCCGGTTCTCAGGCCAGTCACCGTTACCGCGCATGCGATCAATGCTGTAATTAAGCCCCCAGCCCACACGGTAGAAAGAACCATTCAATCCCATCGATAGTGTGGTGTTAGTTTTAGAGCTTCCCCAGTAGTTATCCCGCTGACCACTGAGCCACAGAGAATAGTTACCGGGCAATGACTGGCTCAGTCGCATCTGCCAACTACTGCGTCGCCGCTCAGACATCCAAGAAGGGAGTTCTCCCCAAACACTGTAGCCTTGAGTATTCGCATCCGAAAAACTCAGGTAATTACGTGTGGAATAGCGGTACGCGGTTAAATCCACTGTCGTGCCAGTGGTCAGCATACTTTTCGAATATTTAGCGCGGTAAGATTCCCCACGCAGGATGTCAGGCGTATTTTGTAACCGGGTCCGGGAAGTCGTGATATCCGCAGATAATGCCCCCATCATACCCAGAGAGAGCCCAGTTCCCAGCGCCGCAGATTGGTACGATTGCGCCACCAGGCCACCACCGTATAACGTGACGTTACCAGGCAGACCGTAAATCATCGAGGCCATACCAAACACCGGCTTACGTATGCCGCTGCCATATCCACTACTGTAATAACGCCCGGCGGCCACTTCGTACTTGAATTGCCCCTGCCGCAACATCATAGGCAGACTGGAATAGGCCTGAGTGAACCCATGATGAGTACCATCGGCCTCAGTTATCGTTACCTGTAAGTCTCCCCCGACACTGCTGCCCACCAAGTCTGTGATACGAAATGGACCGGGTGCCACGTTGGTTTGATAAATCACACTGCCATTCTGCGTCACCGTAATCTGAGCATTAGATTTAGCTATCCCACTGATAATCGGCGCAAAACCACTCAGCCTGCCGGGCATCATCGGGTCACTGGTGGCAAGCCCAATACCACGATAAGGAAAACCATCAAACACCTGACCTGCCACACTACCGGTCGAGGTATCCCCTATCGTCAGATCACTGCGTAACGCCACCACGTCCCGCTGCAAATAGGTTTGCTGAAAGTTCCAACGTTGCTGGGATTCGGTTGTTTTTTTCACTGCGTCATTGAATGAGTCATACCGGTTATAAGTTTGAGTGTTATAAGAATAAGTAGCCGTATTACGAAGACGCCAGGCCCCCAGATTCAATCTAGAATTGAAGCTACCGAACAGACTCTGATTAGTCTGTTTATTGCCAAACTGTGAGCGTTGATTCTGGCTGCCATTGATGCTGTAGTTCAGTAAAAAAGCCGGAATGCCCTCCTGCCATAACTTCGGATCAACCAGGCCATTCGTTGAAGGCTTCATCGCTATTTGGGGTACGCTTACATTCAGCTGCATCTGGGAAAAGTTCAAGCGGGCCGCCGCTTGGGGAATCAATTTACCCAACGGACTCTCTATCGGCTTATCCACCGGCAATGCTTTCAATGCTGGTATACCGCTGATATTAACACCAGCCGCTTCCAACAAATCTGGGGTAAGTACCGGCGTCAGCTCGGCATTACCCTCGCTATGACGCTGGAACGTAATATCACGCGTATCAAAAAAAGTACCATTCACGTAGATATCAACACGGTAAGTTCCCGGCGCCTGACCTCCTACGGTCTCAAACTGTGATAAGTCTACCGGTTGACCGGAATTCGAACCAAAGTCCAATAAAGCCGGATCAAAATAATCACGCGCTGTTGCCTGAGCGCTCCATCCCGTCAGAAATGCCAGCATCACCCGACAAAAAACGAGAGAACCCCCCATTTGGTGCTTTGATAGGGTAAGAGAAGTAAAAATACCTTGATTTACACAACGACAACAAGTAGACGGCCGTTTTGAACGACGGCTTATTGCCGGAATCAACACTTTCATTCTTAATTGCCATCTCTTATTTAACATATAGAGGTTCATTGCTCATATCTATTCTGTCGATATCTTGCAACATCGCTATTGACCACTGCCGGATACGGCAATAGATCTACTCTCTTCATCAGTGTCTAACCCAAACTCATCAATAGCACGCCACGATACAGTGACATGACTACCAGGAGACACTTTACCCGCCGGCAGCGACCAGCTCTGCTGACCAAAGGGTGGCACCATCCTAAACAAATCCTTGCCCGGTACGGCAAACGAACTTACATGCAAAGTCTGCAACGTTATCCAAAACGGTGACGGATTAGACAGCATCACGACATCCTCTTTTACTGACGCACTTAACTGTTTCACCGCACCGGCAACCCCCTTTTCTGGTAACCCTTCAGGACGGTAGAACAATTTCACCGCCAGAGCTGTCACCATTCTCATCTTGCCAGAGTCATCTTTAGATACTGGTAATTGTTTCTCAGAAGGCAACATAAGCAGATTCAGAAAGAACAGAGATTCTCGATCTTTCGGCAAAACCCCACCAGTACGAAGGATTTTCAGCACCTGCCGTTCATCTGCCCCCACCTTCGCAATCGGCGGAATAACGATAAATGGCGCCTTAACCCCCAGCGGTAAACCGGTCTCTGGGTTTAGTTCTCGTACGATTGACTGAATGAGATAATTGTTGTCGCTGTTATTAATGAGTGTCGAAGAGACTCCGTTGCTGGATGATTCAGGATAAATCACACGAGCGTCATCGAGATACAACCCCTTCAGACTCTCTGCTGCCCTGAGCGGCAATACCGGTAATATTATTGCCAGAACACATGACACAGTTATAACGATCTGTTTTATTGAAATATTACGCTCCGCCATGTCATGCTCTTCCAATCTCAAAATATAAAAACACACTTAGTCGGCCCGTAACGTACCGCTCTGTAGTCTACTCACTCCACCGACATCGGTGATCATCGACCATGTCACCTTACTTCCCGCCTTACCTGCTAAGGAAAAAGTCACCTGGCCGAAAGGGGCCAACATTGACGGGGCTTTGTTAAGATCTACTGCCTTGCCGTCAAGTTTCAATTGGGCAAAAGTCTGGTAATACGGTGTTGGGTTGGTCACTACGACAGTATTGCCTGCTCGTATAAATGTCAGTCGGCTATAGGCCTGCTCCGGTGTCATCGGCAGCTTATCTGGCCGGTAGATAAGTTTAATATTCATCCCCAGCGCAATAGACAGAGATGCACCAATCTCTCCTGGTTTCCCATTGCCATTGGCCTTGCTCTCATCTAGTGTTTTCTTCGCCGGAATCGCATTAATACGAAAACGAAACAGAGACTCACGATCAGCTGGGAAATCACCGCCGGTACGTATAACACGCATCACGTTCAAGCTATTACCCTCCATACGAAACAACGGAGGCAACACGGTAAACTCCGATGAACGGGTATTTGAGTTATCTCCCGGAGTCACAGCAGCTTGTATTAGATACACCTCATCGCCTGAATTCTGCAATGACATGCTTTGCACCTTGTCGCCCTGATGATAAATAATACGTGTCTTCCTCAACATAAGACCCGCATGTGCTGGTGACGATGCCATAACCGCCCATATCGCCAGCATTCCCATGACTATCATCTTTTTCATATATCCCACTTCATCTCAGAGAATCAGACAAAATCCCTTGAATACACCCGGCTTAACACCATCTACTGATACACGAACTCAAAATGTATCTTCACAGTCGCAACTCCTCCGCATAATACATTGGTATCGTTACTCTCTGTTTTGCAGGTTACTGGATTATTTGTATCGCCCAGACCTCCCACATACGCCCTGAACCTCCTCATTGTTCCCTCCAATTTCCCACCATTTCCTTTTACACTGTCTGAGAGGTCTACCCTATACGGATCAGTCTTCTTCCTTACCTCTACAAACTTGCTAGTTCCCTCGTCGAATAACCTAACCCCTACCCCTTTAGTACTACTGACAGCAGGCATGAAAAGCTCCCGATCTGTTATGGCAGGCACATCACTCCATATGTAGAAAGCGGGTTTTGATTCGCCTAGATCACAGTCACTAAACATAAAGTTCAGTTCCACGGGATCTCTTGCGATATATTTGCTATTTCTGAGTTCACTGGCATAGACCGGAGCGAAAAAATCACCATAAATCCTGGCAAAGCTGGACCCATTCACACTCAACACACAGGTCGGAGGCAATAACATGCCTCTGAAATTGATTGTACGCTCCGTATCCGTATCTGCCTGCACTGGAAAAGTCGTCACACAACCGATGGTCCATCCAATCAGCATCATGAAGAGCAACACATATTTTGCCCTGCTGTGATATGTCATTAATTCACTGTTTATAAGATTGCTATTTTTCGTTTTCATCTAACTCTTTCCGCCTCTCCCAATTTTTATCATCCGTGATAAATCACACCTCACTGATAAGAATATGTAAATGTGACGTGCGCAATCAGCGTCCCGGGTTGAATAGCCTTACTATCTCTTCCACGTGCGATTGCTACCATTACATACATCTCAGCACTGCCCTCATCAAATTCAACCTGGAACGGGAACTCCATTGCCTGATGATTGATTGACAAGTTATCATTCAGCCCTATTTTCTTCTTCTCATTTTCTTCGATTAAAATAATAAACCCCAGCCCCTCAGAGGTACCAGAATCACCGGAACTAGGATCACTAAATATCACACCATGTTCAGCGTCGATGGTATTTCCAGATACAGTGATCTTGGGTGTAAGGCCGAGACTCCCCGGATCGCCACAATTCGTTAATTTCAGCTTAAATGACTTGGGGGCTGATACATTCCCTTCATGACTAAACTCCGCCGCCAGCAGGGAACCAAAATTCAGCTCCGAACCCTTCATATCACCACCACCGATCTCTATGTCACAAGGATCAGGATAAACACTTACACCCAGCTGTACGTCTACCCCACTCGTGATCGTCGCTGGGTACTTGGGCTCGGTCTTGGGCTTGGGCTTGGGGTCATCAGCCATGACGCTGCTTGCCAGGAACAGCAGAACCGTTACAGAACTCCAGCAGAAGCAGCGCATCACAACCTGCAATACCGGGTTTCTACCCTTGGTCAGGAAGGTCGACGGGTCATTCAGCCTGCTTTTTTTTTGTTCTGTCGCTGTCCCAAACATCGTGCTCACCTCAAATTAACCCTATCACTCTTCTGTTAACGCGATATCACGCTGCAATGCCGATACATCAACGATAATTAAACGTAAACGTCAGCGTAGCCTTGATTTTTCCTGCCTTTTTGCAGACCGCTACCGTCTGCGCGCCTGCCAAAGCACATACCAGTGAAAATTTCACCGGCACAGTAGGCGTTTTATCGTTTACGATTGTGCCTTTATTAGCCAGATGAAAAGGTTCACCGTCCTTTAAATCTGGGGACCATTCTGTTCCACTAAACTTCTTCAATTGCACAGTGATGCCCACTGCCATTGAAGCTTCGTTTTTTTCATCTGCTCCTTTATCACGAAACAAGCTCTTATCATTCGTACCAACATGATTTCCGGTAACGGTAATCGTGGGAGTAATACTGTTTCTATTGACCACACTCGTGCAATTTCTCAGCGTAATCTGAGTTTCCCTGTTAACTTTTCCTAATACCAAGTCTGCAAACTGCACTATGCCCAGCTCGATATTATTGCTGTCCACAATGACATCACACGTGCCTTGAGTAATTTCAGCCTTAAATGTGGCCCCGGCAGAATTCGCTGCCCACAAGGGACTAGAAGAGAGCCACAGAACCCCACCCATGCCTAGGTAACTCAGGTATCTCTGTATACGCTGAACCCTTGAGATACCGGCTTTACTGAATTTCACCATCGAAGTTCTCTCCACCGCCGAGATCGTTGATCACCGCCCATTCCACTTTCTTTTTGTTCTGATTGTTCTGAGCGGGATAAACATGGGTGCTGAAAGGCGCCAGCATTTGCGGATGACTGTCAGAAAACTTCACCGGCACCCCATCAACTTTGATCTGGGTAAAGCTGATGTGATAAGGCGAATTGTTACTGACTTGAACGCCACCGGGAGCATGGGTAAAGCGCAGCGCTTTGTATGCCAGCTCTGGTGTACCCACCAACCCCGTTGGCCGATAAAATAGTTTGATCGTATTGCCGATGGCATAGGCCAGCCCACCCGAAATCTTAGCGCTTTCAGAGCGCTGGCCCGGAGCATTACTACCGGGAATGGCAGAAGCATTAAAATAAAAGACGCTCTCCCGGTCAGTCGGCAACTGACGGGTATCACCCAAGATGCGCAACGTATTGGTCCCTTGAGGGTCCAGACGGAATAAAGGAGGCGAGACATAAAATGGTGTTTTACCCTTGCCATCAACGGTGGAGCTGATTTTAGCCGTCACCAAGTAAGGGATATTAGTTGTCGTATTACGCACCGAGACTATTGCTTCAGCTTTATCCTGTAAAAAAACAATGCGTGTAGCGTTGATGCCAAACCCGCCTTCAGCCCAGCTCTGTGACGCAAACAAAAATATGCCCAAGACGAGGCTTTTTACTATGATGTTGGGAAGTCGGAGTTTACTGATCATTATTTTTTCTCTTTTCGCCTCGTTACTCAGCCAATAGCGGTTTATAAAACGCCGTTTCAATCATCCAGAACTTGCAACCTAAAGAAGCCTGAAGAGAGGCTCCTCAGGCTGGTTTATCGAATTAACAATTACTCATATGCTATGGAAAAGTTAAGAGGAGCATGAATCTGCTGAGGAGATGGTTTTTCAGCCACTGACGCCATATAAGCTTTAAAGGTTACAGACTTGTTATTAAGAGCTTCCACTTTAGGATCTTTATCACTTGATGAAGCCAATACGATCTTGCTGTCTTTCTTAAGAAGCTCTTCCGTTGCAGTAGAGGAATCACCAACCTTATAGGTTAATGCAACACCCGCATTTGGAACGAAACCCTGCGTATTACCCTGACCATCACTAAATACATCAGTTGTTGATGCTATCGTAGCCCCTGTCACCAGTAGCTTAAGTGATTTCTTTGCGGCAACAGTCCCATCACAGCCACCGACACCGACAGAAAAAGTTTCATATCCAGGAATAACAAACTTTCCCTCCAATAAGCTATTCGAACCAGCCCCAGGCTTGAAGTCATCCGGCTTATGGTTACCCAAACTCACATCACCATTTTTTACGCCACTGGTAATGTCACATGACACATCCGAAACAGTACCGGTAATGGTCACTTGAGCATTATTTTTCGCATTAGCAACCGAAGCTGCCCCCAAAACCAACGCCGCCACGACGCTTATCTTTAATATCTGTCTTTTCATTTCATTAATCTCGTTTAACTACTTAACTAAAGTCCGATTCAAATTCGTGTATCATGTTTTGACAAACAGAGACATCTAGCTGTACATAAATTTGTCAATTAGGACCATTTTGACAATTGAGATACAAAAATTTTTCTGTGCAAAAACAGAGCAATATAGAGATAACTGTAGTTATTTTGCAAATTTTAAGGATATTTAATTATTTAATCCGAAATTAGTAACAGTAATTTCTTTAAAGTAACGAAGGAAGTGTAATGTTTTTACATATTGGAATAAAAAGAGTGGATTATCGAAATGTTTTTGTGGTAGGATGTTTGGGATTTACAAATATATACAAATCTGTCTCTTTTTTTATTAGAAAACTTTCAGTATAATTTCTAGGCAATTGTATCTCAATTGTCAAAATGGTCCTAATTGTAATTGCTTAACGTTTACCCTTTATACCCCAAACCCCTTGAAATCGTTCAGCATTACTGGCAGTATAGCGCACTGTATGGCGGATGTTTTTATGTCCAAGGTAATCTTGTATCAACCGGGTATCTATTCCCCGGTCTGCAAGAGCAAAACCGCAGGCATGGCGCAACATATGCGGATGCGGATCTACAGAGATATTAGCCAATTGTCCTAATTGGCTAATAATCTGATAAATACGCTGGCGAGTAAGCGGTTTCCCACAACGTGACAAAAACAGCCAATCACTATCAGCGCCCTGAAAAGTTTTGCGCACTTTAAGCCATGCCTTAATCGCCTTAACTTCACGCTGCAACAAAGGATGATTAGTACAAAACCCACCTTTTAATCGCCTGATATATAAGCATTTTTCTTTTAATTCCATGTCAGATAACCGTAAATGCCTGGCTTCGCTAACACGAAAGCCGTGAATATAGCTCATATACACCAGACAGTAATTCCGTTCTGGATTAGGCCCAACTTTTGCCATCTCCAACATGCTTTCTACTTCTGATTGAGTCAGATATTTTCTTTGGCCCATGATTATTTCTCCAAAATATATTGATAGTACAACCCGGCTATATCCCGCTTAGAACACCCTAACTCTGGGGACCCAGACCAGGAACAGGCAGAACCTGAGGATAAAATACACACCAAACCCAAATGATGCATGTTGTCTACCCAGGCTACAGAAGGTTATACAGATATGGGATAAAATTTAAACACCTTTTTTGATTATTTTTTCACCTCAAAAGAATGTTAGTTTACATTTGGTTGACGGGGAGGATTATTCAAAACAGGCTACAAGAACCTGTCGTTACAAATCGTCTTCTCGGTTATAGCAGCTTACTCTCAAGGTATTGATATGATTTTCAATCAGTTACTGGGAAAAATATTCCGTTGATTACGTCAAACCCGTCTGTATTATTATGGATGGTAAATAGGATCAGGCCGTGGTCTGTGAAACATGACGGACGGCCATGCAATCAATGGAGATAAAGAAACCGTATGAAAGGCCAACTGCTTGATGCCATCCCTTTGACTTCCCTGCATGGCGTCGGGGCAAATCAGGCCGCAAAATTAGCAAAAATAGGACTGGTTAATTTGCAGGATCTGCTGCTACATTTCCCGCTGCGTTATGAAGACCAAACACGCCTTTATACGATTAATGATCTTTTACCGGGTATTTCCGCCACCGTCACAGGTGAAATTCTTCGTACCGATGTTGTTGTTAGTCGTCGTCGAACCCTGATCTGCAAAATTAGTGATGGTACCGGTGTGCTCACACTGCGCTTTTTTAACTTTTCTATGGCAATGAAAAGCAATCTCGCGAAAGGGAAACAGGTTGTTGCCTACGGTGAAATCAGAAGAGGCAGTCAAGGCGCCGAAATTATTCATCCTGAGTATAAGATTCAAAATCATACTGGAAATGTGCAGCTTCAGGAGACATTAACACCGATTTACCCCACAACGGAAGGTGTTCGTCAAGCGACGCTGCGTAATCTCATTGATCAAGCACTGAAATTGCTAGATACCTGTGCAATCAATGAACTCCTGCCGGAAGAACTTAGCCGCTCCATCATTAGTCTGCCGCAAGCATTGCATATCTTGCACCGTCCAACGCCAGATATTGCTCTGGCGGATCTGGAAACTGGCAGACATCCAGTTTATCGCCGTCTGGTTCTGGAAGAACTTTTAGCGCATCATTTAAGTATGTTAGCCGTCAGAGCTGGCGTACAACGCTATCACGCTCAGCCATTGCCGATGGAAAACGAGTTAAAACCGCAATTCCTTAATCGCCTGCCATTTTCGCCAACTCATGCGCAACAGCGGGTTGTCTCGGAAATTGAGCAGGATCTGGCAAAAGATGTTCCCATGATGCGACTGATTCAAGGCGATGTAGGTTCAGGAAAAACACTGGTCGCTGCGCTGGCTGCGTTGCGGGTTATTGCTCATGGCAAACAGGTTGCCCTGATGGCGCCGACTGAACTACTGGCAGAACAGCATGCAAATACCTTCCGGCAATGGCTGGAACCTTTGGGGATTCAGATCGGCTGGCTAGCGGGTAAGCAAAAGGGGAAAGCGCGTCAGAAACAACAAGAAGCCATTGCCAGCGGTCAGGTCGCCATGATTGTTGGTACGCATGCCATGTTTCAGGAACAGGTGAAGTTTTCCGGTCTGGCGCTGGTGATTATTGATGAGCAACATCGGTTTGGTGTTCATCAACGTCTGGCTTTGTGGGAAAAAGGACGTGAACAAGGTTTTCATCCTCACCAATTGATTATGACGGCCACCCCGATTCCCCGTACCTTAGCAATGACCGCTTATGCCGATCTCGATACTTCTATTATTGATGAATTGCCACCGGGGAGAACGCCGGTCACAACAGTTGCGATCCCGGATACACGCCGCGAAGAGGTTATCAAACGGATCAAAAATGCCTGTCTTGATGAAAATAGACAAGTCTATTGGGTCTGTACGCTGATTGAGGATTCCGATGTGCTGGAAGCTCAAGCCGCGCAAGCCACCAGTGAAGAGCTGACTCTCGCCTTACCGGAACTGAAAGTTGGGTTAGTGCATGGCCGAATGAAAGCCGCAGAAAAACAGGCAGTGATGGAGGCTTTCAAATGTGGAGAATTACAGCTTCTGGTCGCCACAACGGTTATCGAAGTTGGCGTGGATGTGCCAAATGCCAGTTTGATGGTTATCGATAACCCGGAACGGCTTGGCTTGGCGCAACTACATCAATTACGCGGACGAGTCGGCCGTGGCGCTATTGCCTCCCATTGTGTTTTACTTTACAAAACGCCGCTGAGCAGTACTGCCAGAATACGCCTGCAAGTACTCAGAGACAGTAACGATGGTTTTGTTATCGCGCAAAAAGATCTGGAAATTCGTGGTCCCGGGGAGCTATTAGGAACACGCCAAACTGGAAATGCGGAATTTAAGGTGGCTGATTTGCTAAGAGATCAGGGAATGTTGCCGGAAGTACAGCGTATTGCCCGGCATATTCACCAACGCTATCCTGAACATGCTCGTGCCTTGATTGAACGCTGGTTACCGGAACGGACACATTATAGTCATGCGTGATTGAGAACATATCGGCGCGGGCTTTTCGCTTCTCAACGCTGCCAAAAATATGGATATTTGGTTTTATTCAATAATTAAGATGCTCTGCTACAGGGCTTTCTTTTAATTATTCAGTTTAATTGGCAATATATTATTTCAGAAGGAATTAAAAATCTAATTATAAAGATAAGTAAAATAAAATTCTTATTCTAATCTGCTATTTTTCATTATTTTCTTAAAAAAATTAAATCCAGTACCTCGGATTAATTGATACGACGTTTCACTATCCGAAGTCTTTTACCCGCTAATTGGGGTAACAGGCGGTTCCGATATTTTTCATCAAATTCAGTTATAGTGTATGCGGTATTAGCGCAATGTTATGCTCAAAGGTAAAAATGGTAATAGATGTAAATCTATGATAGGAAATTTTCATCAATGTAATATTGAATTACTAAGTTTAAATAGTAAATGTTTCTATTAACCCAATGAATGTAATTTTAAATATTTTCTTTTCGAAGTATAAAACTTTGATGGAGGTCACACAAATATTAGTTTTGTTTTGGTTTTTTTATCTATACTTAATTTCATTATGGTATACATTAGGGTGTTTTTAAATTAGAGCTAAATAAATCTACGTTGATATAATGGAGAGTTTAATATGATTTATGCTAAAAATATTTCAGATAAGGTGGTTAAAGTTTCAATTAATAAATGGGGTAGTGAAGAAGGTGATGACGAATATGTTGATATTAATCCAGGAGAGGTGGCTCAATGGGGTAGATCAGATGAGCGCGGTTTTTTAATGTCAGTAGCACGCAAAGATAGTGTTACATTGTTGTATTCAATAAGATCAAATGGCTACATAATTATTTATAATAACTCGGTTGAAAATAACGGTAGCCGAATAGATTCTTTATATTCCATACCATCCGTCTAAAAAAATTTTATTATTGCACTAGTTTTCTTAATTTAATTTCAGATCATATATTGTTGAATTAAATGCAAATGTTAATTATTGACATAGTGGAGGATTTATGATTTATGTTAAAAACCTCTCAACTGAACCGGTTAAAGTTTCGGTTAATAAATGTGGAGAGGAAGGCAGAGAGGAATATTTAGCTCTTGATTGTGAAGATGTAAAGGTGTGGGATCTATCCGATACGCATGGTTTTATATTTTCAGTAATACAGCGAGGTATTGAAAAATCATATTCTGCTTCGCAGAACAGTTTTATTATTATTTTTGATGATCATGTACAAGATAGCGGCACTAATATATCTCATTTAGAGAAATAAATGAGAATGTGTCATCTGATTTAATTGAGTGTTAGACCCAATTAGATCACCATCATCAGGAATGGAATCTCCATTCCTGAACTATTTATATTCAATGGTTTGCTACTTTCGCCCGTAATGCTTGTTTTCCTGCTTCACTGATAAAGATATTTCCAGCCTATTTATGATTAATCAGTTGTTTTATCAACTTCCGCTGACAGAATTTCCAGACTGGGTATTTAGAGAGGATGTATATCTTTATGGCTACTCTTATTAATACGCAAACATGTAACTTAAATATATAACGTAATCTTATAATGATTATCTGTAAAGCAAAGAATAAGAATCACCAAGGGTGGCGTAATATATTTTCTGTTTATAAAAAAGTGAGTTATTTTTTTTAGAATTTATATTTCAAACTATTTCGTAAAGTTATTTTCTTTTGATATTTATTTGAAAAGTGGTTTTGGTAATAACAGGGCGGGAGAGCTAACATTTCAAATTAAATAAACGATAGGCTGAACCGAGGTATTATGGCTCAGCCTTGTTTTTCGTGTTTTTTAGTAATTCATAATGACAATGGATTAATCATCATATTCACTGTGTACTATATTATCGCCACCAACATCCCAGGCTAATCTTTCTCCATTCGCCCGCAGGACTGAGAATGAACTTCCTGATGCGCTCAAGCTGACTATATCTTGTAATCGGGCTATCCCGGGTGGAACGCTGATACCACCCCCGCCATTGTCCCCCCAGGAAACCACACTGCGGTCTGCCCGTAGGACAGCAAAGGCATAAGTTGCTGCTTTCAGACTGGCGACATCCTTTAATGCGGCAATTTCGGGAGGGATTTCACCGCCTCGAAGATTATCCCCCCAAGCGACTACGCTACGATTTGCCCGCAAAGCCGCGAAAGCATAGCCTGTTGCACTTAGACTGACAATACTGCAATTGAGCAATTTCTGGCGGGATTTGCCCGCCATAGTCCGAAAGTACCCAAAAGTCATCTTGGTTGGCGGTTGGCTATTTTGATTACTGGTAGCTCCATACACTTTTAGCCATAATGGCTATTCGAGCCATTTTTAGACGGTAGGTGATGTATGGAAATTATTCCCGCACAACTAGCTAAGAACCAGTTTGGTGATCTGCTTAGGAAAGTTCAGCGTGAACCTGTGGAAATTACTAAGCATGGAAAGCGCGTGGCCGTGGTTATCTCTCCTGAAGAGTATGATCAGTTCGCACAGCTCAAGTTACAGAATTTAAAAGCCGTTCTGGCTGAATCTATTGCACAAGCTGATCGTGGCGAATTGCATAGTATTGATGATGTATTTGCACCGTTGACGGTTGATGAACTTGAGGGTAAGGCTTAAGGATGAGTGTCCGGTTTACTAAGAAAGCCAGAGAGCATATTCGTGCAATCAAACTCTATTCTATGCGCCGATGGAGGGCGAATGTCGCGGAAGCTTATTCAACTTCGTTACGTGTGACTATGACGGAAATTCTTGATCGTCACCCATCCCCCGGCCGTGATCGCAGTGACGATCTTTATTTTGGTGTGCTGAGTTTCCCCGTAGAGAGCCACATTATTTACTACCGGGAAGTTCCGACTGGTATTGAAGTGTTGGCGGTGTTGCATCAGACGCAAGATCCACATAACCATCTATAATGAAGAGCATAAAACATGGGATACTTTATTTAATTCGCAATAAAATAAGCAGTTAAACTTTTTTATCAGATGTTTGAGTGAATTACCCGAGCGCCGTTTTCCTCAGAAACCTGAGTTGTCGAACTATTTCATCCGGTTCTCACCGGACACATACCCCACAGATTTTATGCTCTCTGTACGCTATGCAGCTCAGCACATGGCCGCCTACCAAACCCTGACTTTCTCACCAGAATCCCGGCTGGAGGTCAGGAAGAGTTGTTTAGCAGGACGAGGGAAAGTCAAAAAAATCCCGCGATTTTCATCGGGGGATTTGTATAGGAAAGACAACAGATATCGGGGATTATCTCGTTAAACCTGACAAACAAGAGCTGTATCAAGGCAATTTCGTTGATAATCATCCCAAAAACCTGGGGGATGAGCCTCAATATCGCTTTGTAACAGCATTGGTTTTTGCCATTTAAATTGTTTGAACCCTGCCTTTTGGATCGCTGCTTGATATTGTTCACGACTCCAACGATACATAGTGAAAGGGCTAGGTGGTGTGGTAAGAAATTCAGCTTTCAGGAGAGTGGTGTCTTTCACCGGCTCTTCACTCAGAATTTTTATACAATAATTCTCATAATTCCCTTTCTCTAATCGATAATCAGGTTCAAAGGTATACGCAATTAGTTTACCGGAAGGCTTGAGATGAGCAGCAATGACACGGAACATAGTTTCAAGGTCTTCAATAGATTCTGCATGGCAAAATAACCAAGCTGCATTAACTATGTCAAACTTGCCAAATGACTCCATCTTGCAGACATCTCTTACGTGAAATTCGATATCGTCACCGTATTGTTGTGATTTGCTTTTCGCAATCGCTATCATGTTATCTGATATATCAACTCCAATGACTTTTGACGCACCACGATTTTTGTATTCTCGACTAAAGAGGCCATATCCACAGGCTAAATCTAACACTGATTTCCCGTGTATATCTCCTGCCAGATTGAAGATAGTTCTGATTTCTACTTTGATATGGTCAGTAGCATCTGAAAAGCTCTCGTAAAGATGTGCAATAGGGCCATATAAAGTGTTATCTTTCATGTTTTTTTATCCTTAGCTAAAGGCCAAAATACTTTATGTATCGAAGAGATATATTACTTAGTATGAATTAATAATTACTGAAAATTTTTCTCTTATTATAAATAAGATTCCAAAATAGTACCACATCTTACATCACTCACGATTCCATATATAACAATTGGTTAGCAAAATAACGCATAGCAAAATCATGAAACGTTATCTATATTAATACGTTAGTGATGAATTAGATATGATTTTTTAATATTGGTTAATTTTCGGATAAATATAAGGAGGAAAATAAATATAAAATACCTATGATGTGTTTTGTGGAAACTATTATTCTTATAATAATTATGTCGTATCATCAATTGTTGAAATTAGAATAATCTCAGCGTTAAACAATAGAAAAATGACAATGACCCGTCGTTATGCCTTTATATGGACTCCCCTGAACGATCAACGGATTTTATACGGGTATATCAAACAATACTGCACCAGCTATTCAGTTGGTGCAGTATCTTGCTAATTTACTCTACACCGCCGGGAATACCGGCAACAGCAGATAGAGTTTAATCACAATCGCATTAACGATATCGATAAAGAACGCGCCAACCATCGGCACCACCAGAAACGCCACATGGGATGGTCCAAAGCGATCGGTAATCGCCTGCATGTTCGCAATGGCGGTAGGTGTCGCCCCTAAACCGAAACCACAGTGACCCGCCGCCAGCACCGCAGCATCATAGTTTTTACCCATCACCCGATAAGTGACAAAAATCGCATACAACGCCATGACGATGGCCTGGATAGTGAGAATGACCAGCATGGGTAATGCCAGCGATGCCATCTGCCACAATTTCAGGCTCATTAGCGCCATTGCCAGAAACAGGGAAAGGCTTACGTTACCCAGTACAGAAACCGCTCGGTCAAAGACTCGGTAAAAACCTAACACCGACAGACTGTTACTGAGGATAACTCCGATAAACAGCACACAAACGAATGTCGGTAATTCAAACCATGTACCTTGCAGAAGTTCAGATACAAAATTACCTGCCATTAGACAGATAGCAATCAATGCGATCGTTTCCAGCATGACCAACGCAGTGATCATCCGCCCAGTATAAGGTTTTTCAAATGCTGTTGGCACTTCGGTATCATCTGACCTCAAGCCTGGGGTTTTGGTATTTCTCACCAGAAAACGAGCAACCGGGCCACCAATCAAGCCACCCAGTACTAAACCGAAAGTCGCACAAGCCATTGCTACTTCTGTTGCATTTTCAAAACCATAACGCTCACTAAACAGTTTACCCCAAGCGGCACCGGTACCATGACCACCAGATAGGGTAACAGAACCCGCCAGTAAGCCCATTAATGGGTCCAGACCTAACAGTTCAGCCAGGGCGATACCCACCGTGTTCTGAACCAGCAACAAGCCAACAACGACGAAGACAAATGTGAGCAAGACCTTACCACCCGCTTTCAGGCTGGCAAGATTGGCATTCAAGCCGATAGTGGCAAAGAAAGTTAGCATCAAAGGGTCTTTAAGAGACAAATCAAAGCTGATTTCCCAACCTATTGTTTGTTTAACAGCTAAAAGAATCAGAGCAACTAACAGGCCACCGGCGACCGGCTCAGGAATGGTGTATTTTTCAAGAAATGGGACTGATTGTACAAGTTTGCGCCCAAGTAATAGTACTAATGCGGACGCCACAAGCGTGCCATAAACATCAAGATGATACATCTATGTACCCCAGCTATATTGTTAAAATTATGTAAGTTATTACGACGTTATACTCATCCTTTAGAAAACGCCAAAAGCAGGCAACGCTGGATTAGAAAAAAAATCTGCAACAAACACAAGTTAAAACATATAAAAATGTGACCAAAGCGAATCATGGCAACGAACAGAATTTTTACGCAAACGATTGCCTTTACACCATTGATCATTAAAATGCGTTCTTTGTCAGTCCGGAATTTCACACCATGCTCACCTCATCCCCTGAACAGGCTGAAACAATACCCCCGAAAAAACCAGCTAGTGAATTGATTTATCCGGTGCGCCGTAAAACCCCGCTCTTCGGAGGGTGTGAAGATTATCGCGCTATCTTTAGCGGTTGGTATGGGCGTTGCTCAACAACCGCTAATTTTACAGTTCACTCCTGATTGGCTGAAAACTTTACTCTCTTCCGGTATTGCTGCCGGTGGTCTGACAGCCATCACTCTTAATCTGGTATTTCCTCAGGAGAAATAATCTTCCTATAAATCTGATATCGGGTTACACATAATCAACTCATCACGCACGTATATTTCATCATCATCGCGCGTGATGATGATTTATCTCCTAGCGGTTGGAAGGCCAAACAAAATCATTACCAACCCAACCATCAAGATCGTATTCACTCATACACTGCTCAGCAAACCCTTTCAATTGATCCACTAAGCCCGTGGCTTGAGAAGCCAATAACACATCGACCCTGATAGCTTCATGGTTGCCGGAATAATTGCGCTCGTATAATTCATGCCTGCCAGCGAATTCCGTACCGATAGAGTCCCAAATCAGTTTCATGAGCTTGACTCGCTCAACTGCACTATAACCATTGGAGCCACGCATGTATTTATCAAGATAAGGAGACAATTCCGGGTTGGAAAAATCGCGGGCATGAGAGTTAATATAAATCAAGGCACTGCCCAGATCCTGTTCAATAATTTCTTTTACCCGCGGGTAACCCAACGTCATAAACCAACGATAAGCTATCCCATATTCGTACCGAGGCAATAAGGCATCTCCACGCCAAGGCTCCGGAGATTTAATCATCGCATCACTGAGCGCCCAAAACATATTACGCCATGACAATACTTCACCAACCCGTGCTTGCACGCCACGAAAATCCTTCGTACCCGTAGCTTCAACACCCTTAATAAGCAATCCAGAAAGAAAATCAAGTTTAACCGCCAATCGAGTCACACCATGCAACATAGCCCGATGAAAATAACCCGATTCAGCAAAAAATAACGAAACTTTATCCACATCTCCATAGATAAATATGTTTTCCCAAGGAACCTTCACTTTATCCAGAATCATTATCGTATCGTTCTCATCAAATCGGGACGAGAGCGGATAATCAAAAGGACTGCCCATTTTATCAGCTGCCATTGCGTAAGAAGGACGACAAATTAATTTCACTCCCGGGGTATTCATCGGCAAGGTAAAGACCAACGCAAATTCCCGTTTCTTTATTGGTAAACCGTAATGACCAATAAAGTTGTAGTGACTAATCGCCGATCCTGTGGCAACAACTTTAGCGCCGCTGACAATTAATCCATCATCACATTCTTTTTCAACATGAATACAAATATCCCCAATTTCATCAGGTGATAAATGACGATCTATTGGCGGATTAATAATCGAGTGATTCCAGTAAAACACGCTCTCCTGCGAACGGATATACCAGTTTTTTGCATTATCAGCAAAATCACCATAAATTTCCGGTTTTACGCCGAGCGAGGTAAGAAACGAAGCCTTATAATCAGGGCTTCTACCCAACCAGCCATAACTCATGCGAGCCCACGCGGCAATAGCATCACGATCAGCAATTAAATCTTGCTGTGAGCGCGGTATACGGAAAAAAGGATGTGTTACACCACAACTCCCCGTATCTGTCGCCGTGGTCAGTACGTCACGATAAGCAGGATCGTGCAAAGCGTCGTAGAGTTTCGCAACAGCTCGGGCCGGATTTTGAAAAGCAGGATGGTTGACAACATCGTGAATACGTTCACCATAAGCCCAGACTTCCCGACCATCATTTAGCCCATCCAGAAATTCCTTTCCATTAAGTGGGCGGGTTGTGCGGATATTACCTTCATCCGACGATTTTTGTTTCATATTTTCTGACATAGAAGATTCCTTACATTATTTATTTACCAGAAGATGGGTGAAAATAAACTATGCAGTGTTATTTCAAGCATCAATCAAATTGAGAAAGGAATAGAAAGGAATGACGAAAAAAATACCATTATTCCATTTACAACCATCCACTAATACATTAATTCATTCAGATGTCATTGGCTATATTGTCATGCAATAAAATATAGATTTAATAATTATATTAATCACACAATATAATTATTAACAAATTAATACAAACATGCCAAGTCATTAATAAACACTTAGCACAAAAAACAAAAATACAATTAATCAAAGACTAATCCCAGAAGTTTATTTTAATAGAATAAAACGATAACGAATAATTGATTATTTCCCTCATTTCATATCCTGAAATTATTATAAATAACAACTAATATATACCCTATGGATTTCAAGTTGCATCGCGACGGCAAGGGAATGAATCCCCGGGAGCATAGATAACTATATGACCGGGGTGAGTGAGTGCAGCCATGAAGGATGACGGGTATAGTGACTTATTGGTATTTCTATTGTTAAATTATACAAATGTTACAAATAATAATTTCTCCTCGCTCATAACTTTTATTCACCATCTCTTGAGTGAACACAAAAATTACGGCATAAAAGGAAGCTATAAGCCGATTAAATTGGAGTCTGATGATGAGATGGTTAGGAAAATCGCTGGTTACTCTGTTATTACTGGTAATACTGGCAGTAATCACTGTTTATGTCGTGATGCAAACAAATTGGGGAACACATCAGCTTAGTCAATGGTTGAGTCATCACAGCCGTTATCGGGTTCAAATAGGCAATATCGAACATAACTGGTCACAACCGGGCACCCTGGCATTTTCCAATATTGTCATTAGCAATCAGCAACAGACTTTCATTTTAGCAGCTCAAGTTGTCGCATTCGATTTCAACTGGCAGCAACTTACTTCCCCGCGTCATTTTCATCGTCTGTTATTGCAACAGGGCCAATTAACAATCAAAGGCCAGCAACAATCCTTGCCTTTTAGCGCCAACATTCTACAACTTAATCAGATGGCTATTCAGTCAGAAAATGCAAGCTGGCAAATTCAAGGGCAAAACATCACTGGCGGTATCACCCCCTGGAACCCACAATCAAATACGTTGGCAGGGAATGGGGAATTTCAATTCAGCGCTGATAAACTGAATTTCAATGATATTTCTCTCGAAAAAGTCATTATACGAGGAGATAACCAGCAAAATACCCTCACTCTCCGTTCATTTGGTGCAACATTGGCACAGGGTGCGGTATCAGGCAATGGGCAACGTCTGCCTGATGGTAGCTGGCAATGGGATAATTTGCTTATTAGCAATATTCGTTGGCAAACGCCAATGACACTTGAAGCATTATTGCTAAAAGCAAGCAAATTACCCGCAGTCAGCATCAAAGATCTAAGCCTGACTAATGCCAAGCTGGAAGGTAAAAACTGGTCTGCTAACTATTTGGATATCTCAGTAAAAAATGTCGGTTTGGCTAACGGCAACTGGCAGGCAAAAGAGGGCATTATTGATTTCAACGTTATGGATACTACGCTAAATGATCTTCATTTCACCGATGTTATTGGTCACCTTCTTCTTACAGGCAATGAACTCACTATTTCCAATCTCACTTCCCGTTGGGAAAAGGGATTATTCCACGTCAAAGGGCAATGGAATCACCAAACAAAACAATTCAACATCACCAATGCAACGGTTGCCGGTTTAACTTATACCTTGCCACAAAACTGGCATCAGTTGCTGAAAAAATCATTGCCTAAATGGATATCCGGATTTTCCATTAACGAGCTGACAATTAGCAACAGCTTGTTAATTGATATTAACCCCGATTTTCCATTCCAACTTACTGCCCTCAGTGGTTATATCTATGACATGGAATTACTGAAAGAAGGGAAATGGGGAATCTGGCGTGGTTCTTCAAATCTAAATGCCACCAGCGCAACATTTAACAAAGTTGAATTACGTCGCCCTTACCTTAAATTACATACAGAGGGAAATAAACTGATCCTCGACCAATTAGATGCCTCTGTTGATGATGGATTACTAAAAGTGAAAGGTACAGTAGATCAACAGGTACAGAAGCCATTTACTTTAGATTTCCGGGGAATAGATGCAGATTTAGCGATTTTGCCTCAATGGCGGTGGGTGCCGTTGAAATTACAGGGTAAAGGCAATTTCACGCTGTTAATACAGGGAGATCTTGCTGCTGATGATATTAAAAGTACTATCGATGGTTCATTGACTGCCACGGATAAACAATCAGGCAGCGAAACTCAAGTCATTAATAAGGGGCAAATATCCACACCAAACTGTGAAACTTGTCCGGTTGTTAAGCTATAGTAACGAATATTCGGGTACCTATGTGCCCGACTCAACCTTATAATAGTTATTTTCTATTTCAATCCATTAATAAAATCTCCGATCAGTATCAGCCGAAAAACCACACTAATATCGATGACATTAAAAACGCAATTAAATTTCACCAATGAAGTTGTAACAAGGTACAAAAAATGACGTGTATACTGCCTGAAGCCATTGAAAACAAACTGCAAAATTATGACCGTATTGTTGTCGGCGGCATCATCAGAGACCAAAATAGCCATATTCTGTTCTTACAACGAGCGCCTGATGAATCCCCGCCTAATCTCTGGGAAATTCCTTCCGGCGGTGTAGAAAAAGGAGAAAATCTATTACAAGCACTATCTCGTGAAATAACTATCTCGTGAAATAGAAGAAGAGACCGGACTGCTTCTTGATAATGTTATTGGTTTTCTCAGCGCGGTGGAATATTCTATTAAGCAGACTCTATGCCTTCAAGTAAATTTTAATGTCATATGCACAGGTGAAGTTAAGCTTTCTCCTGAACACACTCAATATATATGGAGCAATATAGCCAATTTCCGCACTAAACTTGATGATTTTATGCTGCGTGTACTCAACGAAGCTTAATTTTATAAAAACGACTCTTATTATTGCTACTGATGATATGAAAAATCCCCAGTGGCATATTTAATGCCACTGAGAAATCTAAGCGATAGCCGTATAAGCATTTGGCAATACCATATAGGTACCCGTAAATACCGCACCGATTCCCTGATCACCGCTAACAATCACATCCAATTTCACTCTCGCTTTACTGCCTTGTGCCAAACGAGCCAAATCGCCGCTCATATTTTTAAGATCGGCAACAGATTTTGGCCTGCCAACAACCGGTTTTTTGTAACGGATATCGGCATCAGCCAGAATGATATCACCACCTAGTTGACGTTCCTGTAACAACAGCCAGATCAATCCCCAACCGGTCAGGGTTGCCAGAGAAAACAGACTGCCAGCAAAGATAGTTTGGTGAGGATTTTGATTACCGGCTTCCGGCATGGTGGTAATAAAGCTCTGACCGGTATATTGAGAAATTCGTACCCCCATTTTTTCACTGAGGGGAATATGTTTGTACCAAGCCTGTTGCAGTTCGTTGCACCAATCTGGCCGGTGAAGAATATCATCAAGTGTTGCAACCGGCTTTATCATCAGAAAATGGCGAATGGGTGTCGTTTGTGGGCTAGCAATTAGCCCACGGTTTTCAAACCCCAATTTACTGAAAAACTCCACCGCATGTTCACGAGCACTGCATACTACCCGTTTAACACCCTCCTGACGGGCAACAGATTCCAAAGCCATTGCGATTAATTTTCCTAACCCTCTACCTTGCATGTTGGGATGCACTGCCAGAAAGCGGATTGCCCCTTCACTATCCGCATTGATATATAAACGCCCTACCGCCACCGGGTTCCCTTTCTCATCCACAACCATCTGATGATGAGCCATCGTGTCGTAACCATCTTTCTCAGAGCCTACAGGCTGATGCAATGGCTTACGCAACATTTCCCAACGAAATCGATAATATGCTTCCAGTTCTTGTTCTGTTTCAGGTACTCGCAGATGATACATAGAAACTGCCCCTTTCTTTTGCTCATGATGTTAATCGGGGATGGTTGCGTTCTACTGGCTATTTTTGGTTGCTAGACCTGCAACCAGAAAGTGACTGGCCCATCGTTTGTCAGGCTGACTTTCATATCGGCCGCAAACCGCCCGATTTCTGTTTTTACACCACTTTGGCGGCATAGTTCAACAAAATAGCGATATAATTCGTCGGCCTTATCTGGGGCGGCACCACCGGAAAAACTGGGTCGCATGCCCTTTTGAGTATCGGCAGCCAGTGTAAACTGGGAGACAACTAACAAACTGCCTCCGATTTGTTGGACGTTCAAGTTCATTTTGTCCTGTTCATCACTGAATATCCGATACCCTATCACCTTCTCACACAACCGTTTTGCTTTCTGTTGATCATCTCCTTTCTCAACACCTAGCAACACCAGCAGGCCGTGACCAATTTCCCCAACCACTTCGTTCTTAACAACAACATTTGCCTGTGTTACCCGCTGGATTAACGCGATCATATTTTTCCTTTACTCAAATAATAGCATCAGCACACTATCCTTTGTTATCCGTTCAATCCCTCATTTTGTTCAGAAAAACCGCTTGCCTCGAAATAATCTGGCACTGTCTGCCTATTAACAACATGAACGCTATTGATCCCTAACGCACTGGCTGCTTCCACATTTTCCAGCACATCGTCAAAAAACACCGTCTGATCCGGTGAAAAACCTTCTGTCTCAAGCACATATTTGAAAATATCCGGTTCAGGTTTACGCATTGCCAAATCCTGCGACAAATAGAGGTAATCAGCGGATGCTGCAATTTCAGGATAATTATGTGGCCAGTAATCCAGGTGCAAACGGTTTGTGTTGGATAACACCACAACCCGGTGTCCCTCCTCACGTAATTTCTTCATTATCTGAATGACTTCAGGTCGAATATTAATAAAGATAGCATGCCATCCAGCAGCAAACTGCTCAAAACTGAGTGAAATATTCATTTCCTGACATAAAGTATCAGCGAATTCCAGATCAGTAATTTGACCACGCTCATGTTTTTCAAACGTTTCTCCCATAGAGAAACTTTTAGTCAAAGTCGCAAGAGGTGTCCCGCTCAAATTACTCCATACCGCTAAAACTCTTTTAAAATCAATCTCAATAATCACATTACCCATATCGAAGATATATAACATAATTACCCCCTGGCTAATTAATAACTTTTTACTTTAATCGTATTTTCAATGAGAAAACAGTACGGACAAGTAAAAAGCGAATTACTTCACGGTATTTTTCTTACGAAACGATAAAGTAGCATCCAGATTAAAAAAGTCGAGTAAGGTGTTATAGTTATGTTGTGGTTCCTCCTCTGTATCGGCCTTCTTCTGGCTGGATATTTCATATATGGCAAGATTGTCGAAAAGATATTCACTATTCGACCAGAAAGAAAAACCCCTGCTCTTTCTATGGCTGATGGTGTTGATTACGTTGCTATGTCCACCCCAAAAGTTTGGTTAATTCAGTTACTAAATATTGCCGGCGTTGGTCCTATTTTCGGCCCAATTCTTGGCGCCCTCTATGGCCCGCTTGCCATGCTGTGGATTGTATTCGGCTGTATCTTTGCCGGTGCAGTACACGATTACTTCTCCGGTATGCTCAGTGTGCGTGCCAGCGGTGCATCCGTGCCCGTTATCGTTGGTAACGAACTGGGCAAAACCATGAAGCATTTCATGAACATATTTGCTGTTATTCTGCTGATGCTAGTTGGAGTCGTCTTTGTTTTGAGTCCAGCCGGCTTACTGAATAACTTGCTGAAAGAGGCAATGGGTTGGGATAACATTGCTATCTGGGTCGGTGTTATCTTTGCTTACTATATTCTCGCAACGCTGGTGCCTATTGATAAAATCATCGGTCGCCTTTACCCACTGTTTGGTGCATTGCTGCTGTTTATGTCTGTTGCGCTGATGGTCGGTTTAGCGATGAGCGATAAGCCTTTCTATTCACAAGGATTGGATTTCACCACTAACTTTAACCCGAAAGATCTGCCTGTCTGGCCATTGCTGTTTGTCACGATTGCTTGTGGCGCTATTTCAGGTTTCCACGCCACTCAATCTCCGCTGATGGCACGTTGTATGCGGAATGAAAAAAATGGCCGTTTCGTTTTCTACGGCGCAATGATTGGTGAAGGTATTATCGCGCTAATCTGGTGTACATTGGGCCTGAGCTTCTATGAAGATACTAACGCATTACAGGCCGTGATTGATCAAGGTACGGCCTCTCTGGTTGTTCACGAAGTGTCCACGTCTCTGTTAGGTACTGTCGGCGGTATTCTGGCAATCCTCGGTGTGGTGATTTTGCCAATTACTTCTGGCGATACTGCATTCCGTTCTGCCCGGCTTATTATTGCTGAATTCCTGAATATCCCTCAGCAACAAATGACCAAACGTCTGTTATTAAGTGTGCCAATGTTTATTGTCGGTTATCTGATTACCAAAACCGATTTCAATATCATCTGGCGTTATTTCGGTTGGGCGAACCAAACCACAGCAATGGTCATGTTATGGGCTGCTTCCGCATGGCTGCTGCGCCGTAATAAATTCCATTGGATTACCACCCTACCAGCCATGTTTATGACCGCGGTGTGCTTCACCTATCTGGCATTTGCACCAGAAGGTTTTGCGCTAAACTGGAATATCTCTGTTGTTATCGGCCTGGCAGCAATGGCGGTTGTCACAATTGCTTTCTTTGCAAAAGTCCGCTCTCAATTAGCTTCCGATAATATAAAAGCCAAAGCATTAAATGAGTAAAAACCCAAGAAGAGATTAAATATCACAACAGCCCCTCACGATAAAAAGTTGAGGGGTTTTAATTGCCCGTGATAAAAAACATTTATTCCTCCTGAAAATATCAGACGAGATATCACATGGATATTGATAATTTAAGCGTTACAGCCAGAACAATGAGTGTCTACATATTGCAAGTTATGCCAGAAGCACACGGCTCATTATCGTGACAAACAATGAAAAAGAATTCATCTGGGTAGAGGATTAATTGTAGAAAATTGGATAGATTAGGCCATTTAAAAGCAAACCTACGAATAGTCGTTAAATTGGGAAGTTTCCAGACAAAGATACGATTTGTCGTTTTTAATCGTTTTCTGCTTAACTATTAAATAAAAAACAACTCATTGAAACTCTCGCCAAATGATAATCACGCTAATCCTGCTGAATGGTGGCAAACATAAACAAGATTGACTACAATTGTTATTCGCAGCACACTACGTATAGTGTGTTAAATCATACACCATTCGAATACTAAAACTTTGCTTTAATAAATGTAGGTTTGTACGTTTTCAAATGCGATACCAAAGAGAACGACACCCATTAATGGCACCAAAGCTCTTCTTTTAATGGACAACTTGTCTTTGGATAATTGATCGCTTGTATCGAAGTAAACGATCCTAAACTGAGTTCGATAAATTCCCTACCCTGAAGAAAGCAATCTACTACAGGGAAAGGTCTTGAATGTTTTTAGAAAACAGGAGAATCAACCATGTATATGTTTTTACCTTTTTTACTCGCATTATTTGCGGTTATCACCACCCTATATGGAAAGTATAAAACGAGTTATACCCTATGGGGTCTTCTTTCGGTGACGACTGTAGCTTGGTTTATCCATCATGCAACCGATTCGTTAAATCTATCTTTTTAACGGGAGACAATCTGATGAATCAGGTATTAGCAACAAAACAACAGATCAGCGTCGGCATGATATTTAACCTCATTGGGTTATTTGCTATCAGTGCTGTTCTAACCCTTGCTTTCTATTATCAATTGGTCCTTTCCGAACTCCCTTGTCCATTATGTCTGCTACAGCGAGCAGGCATGATCATGATAGGGTTTGGTTTTCTGTTTAATCTGTGTTTTGGTATCAAAAGTGCGCACTATGGCTTATCTCTTATCGGCTGTGTCGTAACTGGCATTGTTGCGATCCGACAAGTATTTTTACATATCACGCCCGGTGATCTCGGTTATGGTTCCGCGCTTTTTGGTATACATTTCTATACTTGGGCCCTTATCTGCTCAGTTATCGCGATTATCGGCATATCAGTCATGCTGATATTGAAAAGCCTGGAAAAAACAACCGAAGAAAAGCAAAAGACGTCTGCCATCGGTCAGATTGTTATCGGATTATTTGTCATATTAATTACCGCAAATTTAATCTCCACTATTTTGGAATGTGGCGGTGGGCAGTGTGATGACAACCCAACGTTCTATCAATTGCTCGGTAAATAATCTTCGATTTGTTCAATTTGAACAGACAAATCCCAGAAAACTCAGGGCGCCATTGGCGCCCTAAGCATTGGTATTGCAGGAAAGATTATGCTTCTTTACTGCGATACGCACGACGGCGTTCGTTTTCCGTCAAATGGCGTTTACGCAGACGAATAGATACCGGGGTCACTTCCACCAGCTCGTCATCATCAATAAACTCCAAAGCCTGCTCCAGGGTTTTCTTAATATGTGGAGACAGGGTTGTCGCTTCGTCAGTACCAGATGCACGGACGTTAGTCAGTTTCTTACCTGTCAGACAGTTAACTGTCAGGTCATTAGAACGAGAATGAATACCGATCACCTGGCCTTCATACACTTCTGCACCATGACCAAGGAACAACTTACCGCGATCCTGTAAGCTGTAAAGTGCATAAGCAACCGCTTTACCCTGACCATTGGAAATCATCACGCCGTTCTGACGGCGACCGATTTCACCCGGACGAATATCATCATAGTGGCTGAATGTTGCATACAGCAGACCGGTACCGGAGGTCATCGTCAGGAACTCAGTACGGAAGCCAATCAGACCACGGCTTGGAATAACATAATCAAGGCGCACACGGCCTTTACCGTCTGGCAGCATATCGCGCAGATCTGCTTTACGCTCACCCAAGGCCCGCATCACATCTCCCTGATGCTGCTCTTCAATATCCAGCGTTACTTGCTCGAAGGGTTCTTGCTTACGGCCATCGATCTCACGGAAGATAACTTTCGGACGGGATACCGCCAGTTCAAAACCTTCACGGCGCATGTTCTCAATCAGAACAGATAAGTGCAATTCACCACGGCCAGAAACACGGAACGCATCCGGATCTTCTGTTTCTTCGACACGCAGGGCGACATTGTGAACCAACTCTTTCTTTAGACGCTCAAGAATTTGACGTGAAGTGACATATTTGCCTTCACGTCCACAGAAAGGGGAGGTGTTAACACAGAAATACATGCTTACCGTCGGCTCATCAACAGCCAGCGGCGGCAGCGCTTCAACAGCATTAGTATCACACAGCGTATCGGAGATATTCAGCTCACCCAAGCCGGTAATCGCAACGATGTCGCCCGCTTCCGCTTGCTCACTCTCAATACGCTCCAACCCCAGATGGCCCAGTACCTTACCGATTTTACCGTTCCGGGTTTTACCTTCGCTATCAACAATCGTAACGTTCTGGTTTGGCTTAACAGTACCGCGCTTGATACGACCAATGCCGATAACACCGACATAATTATTATAGTCAAGCTGAGAAATCTGCATCTGGAATGAACCATTAAGGTCAACTTTCGGTGGCTCTACATGATCGACAATCGCCTGATACAACGGCGTCATATCTTCCGCCATATCATCATGATCAGTACCGGCAATTCCCATCAATGCCGATGCATAGATAATGGGGAAGTCCAGTTGCTCATCAGTCGCACCCAGATTGACAAACAGGTCAAACACCTGATCCACAACCCAATCAGGACGTGCGCCAGGACGGTCAACTTTGTTAATGACCACAATCGGTTTCAAACCATGAGCGAACGCTTTCTGTGTCACAAAACGGGTCTGAGGCATTGGCCCGTCCATAGCATCGACCAGCAACAGTACACTGTCAACCATAGACATAACACGTTCTACTTCACCGCCGAAATCGGCATGTCCCGGAGTGTCTACGATATTAATACGGTAGTCATTCCATTTAATGGCGGTATTTTTTGCGAGAATAGTAATTCCCCGCTCTTTCTCCAAATCATTGGAGTCCATCACACGCTCTGTCGCTGTCGCACGGTCACCGAAAGTACCGGATTGTTGCAGCAGCTTGTCAACCAGGGTAGTTTTACCATGGTCAACGTGCGCGATGATGGCGATATTACGCAATTTTTCGATCACAAACTTTGCCTCAGGCATTTTATAAATGGCGCGCTATTGTACACACATTGGTCGAAGGACTAAACAGGATCACAATAATCTATGCTTAACAACTTGATAACAATGAAATTGTGATCCCTTTCACGCCTATAAACAGACGCACTTTCGGCACAAATGCACTAATATTGTGCTTCGCAGTAACATAATTGCACCAATTTAGTGCAACATTCCCTAATATCAAGGTATCCCATCACGGGTATACTCACAACACAGTATATGGCAAGGCGTTAAAAAGTTGGCACGCTTTTCGCAAATGCTTTCGTGATTGAATTGATTTTCACAACTATTTGACTTTCACAACGATACCCTATGGATTTCAAGATGCATCGCGACGGCAAGGGAGCGAATCCCCGGGAGCATAGGTAACTTGACCGGGGTGAGCAAGTGCAGCCAACAAAGAGGTAACTTGAAAGATAACGCGTATATAAGTTTGCAAACGTGTAAATAGCCTTGTTAAGGTAAAACGATGTGACTGTGTTTTCTTTAGTCTTAACCACGACCATTTTATCAAGACCGACACAAACCAGGAGAAACCGAGTATGTCCGTTGAACATGTTTTAACCATGATTGAAGAGCATCAGGTGAAGTTTATTGATTTGCGTTTCACTGATACCAAAGGCAAAGAACAACATATGACCATTCCTGCTCATCAGGTTAATGCAGACTTCTTTGAAGATGGCAAAATGTTTGACGGATCTTCAATCAGCGGTTGGAAAGGGATTAACGAATCTGACATGGTACTGATGCCAGACTCAAGTACAGCCATGCTTGATCCCTTCTTTGACGATGCCACATTGATCCTACGTTGTGACATTCTGGAACCAGGCACCATGCAAGGTTATGATCGTGATCCCCGTTCCATCTCCAAACGTGCTGAAAACTTCCTGCGTTCAAGCGGAATTGCCGATACTGTCCTGTGTGGACCAGAACCTGAGTTTTTCCTGTTTGATGATGTGCGCTTCGGCAGTGCCATGTCTCATTCTTACTATTACATCGATGATATCGAAGCTGCATGGAATTCCGGGACGCAATACGAAGGCGGTAACAAAGGCCATCGGCCTGCGGTAAAAGGCGGTTATGCTCCGCTGCCTCCTGTTGATTCTTCGCAGGATTTACGTTCAGCGATGTGCCTGACGATGGAAGAGATGGGGTTGGTTGTAGAGGCTCACCATCATGAAGTAGGAACAGCAGGCCAAAATGAAATCGCTACCCGCTTTAACACTATGACCAAAAAAGCGGACGAAACCCAGATTTACAAATACGTCGTACATAATGTCGCGCACAATTTTGGCAAAACCGCAACCTTTATGCCAAAACCACTGGTTGGTGATAATGGCTCCGGTATGCACTGCCATATGTCTCTGTCTAAAAACAGCACTAACTTGTTTGCCGGTGACAAATACGGCGGTCTATCTGAACTAGCGCTATTCTACATTGGCGGTATTATCAAACATGCTCGTGCGCTGAACGCGTTTACCAACCCAACAACCAACTCTTATAAACGTTTGGTTCCGGGCTATGAAGCACCAGTGATGCTGGCCTACTCTGCCCGTAACCGTTCAGCATCTATCCGTATTCCCGTTGTCGCCAGCACCAAAGCTCGCCGTATTGAAGTACGTTTCCCTGATCCGGCAGCTAACCCTTATCTGGCATTCGCCGCTCAATTGATGGCTGGCCTTGACGGCATCATCAATAAAATCCATCCCGGTGATGCGATGGATAAAAACCTGTATGACCTACCACCGGAAGAAGCCAAAGAGATCCCCACTGTCGCCTCTTCTCTGGATGAAGCACTGGCAGCGCTGGATGCCGATCGCGAATTCTTGACCCGTGGCGGAGTATTCACCGATGACGCCATTGATGCTTATATTGACTTGAAAAACAGTGAAATAGAGCGTGTCCGTCTGACACCACATCCACTGGAATTTGAACTCTATTACAGTGTGTAATTAGCAGCGCCGTTTCCGCTGATCATTTTTTGTTGCCGTGAAACCTTTAGCCCATCTTCGGATGGGCCCTTTTCCTACCATCTAAATTTCAGGCTTTGACTAGGTTTTACGCTCGAACATGATACAGTGCACCAAAAAAGTGCAGGAGTGTGGATGAAAACGGAAAATCTGCCCGATAGCGGGCAAATATTAAATTCGCTCATTAACAGTGTACTGGTACTGGATACTGATCTCGTCATCCGCTATGCCAACCACGCAGCACTACAATTATTCGCTCAGAGTGCCCGTAAATTATTCGGTACACCTCTTCCAGTACTGTTCAGCTATTTTTCACTGGATACAGAATTGATGCGCTCTAGTCTGGTCAGTGGCCAGAGTTTTACTGATAACGAAGTAACATTAGTGGTTGAGAACCGCTTTCACATTATGTCGCTCAGTGCCCAACCAATTTCCGAGCAGTTCATCTTGCTGGAACTGGCACCTATGGATAGTCAACGCCGGTTAAGCCAAGAGCAGGTACAACAAGCTCAGCAGATAGCCGCACGGGAATTGGTTCGGGGGCTGGCACATGAAATCAAAAACCCCCTTGGTGGGTTGAGAGGAGCCGCACAATTACTGTCAAAAGCACTGCCTGATCCTGCTTTGCAGGAATACACCCAAGTGATTATTGAACAAGCCGACCGATTGCGCCATCTGGTAGACAGATTGCTTGGCCCACAACATCCGGGTGAACGAATTAAACAAAGCATTCATTATGTTGCTGAACGGGTCTCCCAATTAGTCTCGCTGGAAATGCCGGATAACGTCACACTGGTAAAAGATTATGATCCCAGTTTGCCAGAACTGGCCCACTATCCTGATCAAATTGAACAGGTATTGCTAAATATCACCCGTAATGCCTTACAAGCGCTAGAAAAACAGGGGGGAACCATTACCCTCCGCACTCGTACTGCTTTTCAAATTACCTTGCATGGCAAGCGCTATCGTCTGGCTGCCAGAATTGACGTGGAAGATAACGGGCCAGGTATCCCGCCACAAATTCAGGACACCTTGTTTTACCCAATGGTCAGTGCGCATGAAGGCGGAACAGGTCTTGGTCTATCCATTGCTCACAATTTAATAGACCAACACTCCGGCAAAATAGAATTTACCAGTTGGCCGGGGCACACAGCATTTTCTATCTACTTACCAATTAAGAAATAGAGGATAACGATGCAACAGGGAAAAATCTGGATCGTCGATGATGACAGTTCAATCCGCTGGGTACTGGAGCGGGCGTTAAGTAACGCGGGGATGGAATGTACCAGTTTTGCAGACGCGGATAGCGCCCTGACCGCACTAGCCCAAAACACGCCTGATGTACTGATTTCGGATATCCGTATGCCGGGAATGAATGGGCTAAACCTATTGAATAATATCAAACAGAGCAACCCGTTGCTGCCAGTCATCATTATGACCGCTCATTCTGATCTGGATGCTGCGGTCAGTGCTTATCAGCAAGGGGCTTTTGACTACTTACCAAAACCCTTTGATATTGATGAAGCCGTTGCCTTGCTGGAACGAGCACTTAGCCACTCCCGCGATCAGAATCAGCCAACTAAAAACCCGCAGGTCGTCACACCCGTTTCTGACATGATAGGAGAGGCGCCTGCCATGCAGGACGTTTACCGCATTATCGGCCGCCTCTCCCGTTCCTCTATCAGCGTCCTGATTAATGGCGAATCCGGTACCGGAAAAGAGCTGGTGGCCCATGCGCTGCACCGTCACAGCCCACGGGCCAATGAGCCATTTATTGCCCTTAACATGGCAGCCATCCCTAAAGATTTAATTGAGTCAGAGTTGTTTGGTCATGAAAAAGGGGCTTTCACCGGCGCTAATCAAGTACGCCATGGGCGGTTTGAACAGGCTAATCGCGGTTCACTATTTCTTGATGAAATTGGTGATATGCCTCTGGACATTCAGACCCGTCTGTTACGGGTATTGGCGGAAGGCCAGTTCTACCGAGTTGGCGGTTATGCTCCCGTAAAAGTGGATGTGAGAATTATCGCGGCAACCCATCAGGATCTGGAACGTTTGGTAGAGCAAAGTAAATTCCGTGAAGATCTCTATCACCGCCTCAATGTTATTCGTATGCAATTACCGCCTTTACGTGACAGAGTAGAGGATATCCCTCGCCTGACCCGCCATTTCCTACAACAGACCGCCAAAGAGTTGGGCGTAGAAACAAAGATTCTCCATCCTGACGCAGAAATGGCCTTAATGCGCTTACCCTGGCCGGGCAATGTTCGCCAGTTGGAAAATATCTGCCGTTGGCTGACAGTCATGGCAGCAAGCCAAGAGGTACTGGTACAAGATTTGCCGCCTGAATTATTTGAAACTCATCATACCGAAATCGACACAACAACATCTGTAAATACCGTACCGGCAAATACGACAGCTACAAATACAACACCGGAAAACTGGCCGCAGCTACTTGCCCAGTGGGCAACAAGCGCCTTGGAAAACGGTCAGCAGGATCTGCTATCCGAAGCATTACCGTTATTGGAGCGTACCTTACTTGATTGTGCCCTTAAGCATACCAAAGGCCATAAACAAGAGGCAGCACGATTGCTAGGTTGGGGACGCAATACTATTACACGGAAGTTAAAAGAACTTGGGTTGGAGTAAGGAGATAATATCTCCATCCCTATAACCATTTTGTGGAATTTAATATATCAGATTCCCCATTAGCAGGATTAAATAACCGATCTCGATCACACTTTATACTATCCATTCAGACAAGGACACAATACTACACTAAAGCCGATGTCACTATTATTCCTGGCACGGGTAATACCGCTGGAATAAAAAAGCGACGTTGACAAAGTTTTTAGATTGATTAATCAAACCAGTGTTGAAATGCAGACAGTAAAACCACTTGATATAAAATTTTAGGGATCGTTATAACTGATTGACTAGCTGTATTATATCTGATAAAACCAGTATCAAGCGTGATTAATTTACGATCAATCGAGATAATAGAATCGACAAAAGGCAAGATTGAGCAGTATCTATCACCTTCCAGTTGAAGACGACAATTTTGTCCAAGAAACGGCGTATCTGAAAGAATAGCGCTTCCTGATAAGGAGAAACCCAATAACCTCAGAAATCCTGATGTACCTCATTGAGAATGTGTGACGCACTACCAACGTAGTTATATGCAGCTAACTTAACCCTGACCAAAGTTACAGGGGTATATTGAGTAATAACCTAATTTAAAAAAACCACAACCTCGGTTGTGATTTAGATTCAAACCAGTAATTATAGGGTTGGTTTAAAATAATGAAATGGTGTCGGATTATTATGGCAGTTATTTTGTTTTATTCTCTTTTCGTTGGTATGATGCAAGTATTGTCGCTTAATTTTTATGTTTTTCATGATTATTTTGGCTGGTGGAAAATTCCAGCCAAAGTGGCCGCTGCTATAGCCTCTCTTTACGTTTTTGTTCTACTTGTTAAGTTTTTGCCTCTTATTATTGTTATTTTTATATGTAGCTTGGTTATGGTGGTAAATGTATGGCATTGGTCATTATGGATTTCGATCCTTATACTTATTTGGCCGGTTATTGTTGTCTTGTCTTATTGCGTACTAACCAAAAGCCTGAAATATAATACATCAGACTAGTACTACAACCATAATTCTCTTTCCCAACAGACAATACATTCATAGAAAAGCTTAAATCATACTATTTCTCAGTATTGTAATTATCAGAAAAAATACAATCTCACACTGGAGCTGGCTACAAAGAATAACGGAACTTCATTACACATGTTGATTATTTTTTATAGAATAAATCAAAATATTTGGAATTTATATTTTATTTTACGGAAACCAATATCTGACATTGTACTTTTTTAGTGAATTTTTGTTACTTGATTGATATAGTTATTTTTATATAAATATGTTATCTTAATTTTTATTAATTAAGATAACATATGGATGACAGAGGTACATTAATGCAACAAATAAATAATGCTCTAGTTAATAGCTCAGTTATAGCTGAGGACAAACTAACTGTAATGATGATATTCTGCTTTCAATTATTATCATCTACAAATACAGATGAAGTTAATATGCATATCTCTGATGGTAGGGTATTAACACTGAAATTCGAAGAAAATTTAATTAATCATTGATTTGGAGCTTATGTATGGAATCTAGTATCGAAAATGACCTCTGGAAAGAGGTAGATCGGCAAAATGATTTGCTTTGGAGAATAGAAGAAGCTAAGCGTGTAGCGGGCCTCAGTCTCGAAAGGGCAGTAAATGACACTATAGAATTAGGTGAAGAGGTCGTAGATACTATAGGCTTAGGTATGAGACGTAAGCTCTGGCAACTTTCATATTTTTTTGACGGTTATGAAGATGTATACGGAAGGATAAAAGAAGAAGATCACAGAATGAAATTAAATCTGATGGATCTTAAAAATGAAAATAAAAGAAAATTCATTTCGAGAATAACAGAAATATATGTTGATGAAGTATTTAAAGGTAATGAAGAAAAGGAAAAAGAAAGAATATATGGAAAAATATTAAAATTTTCCGCTAAAGTGACAATAGGTAAATCAATTAAATTAAGTGTATCAGCTATAATAGCAGAAGCCATATATTTAAATTTAATTAAAAAAACCATAGTGAAAAATGTAGCCAAGCGATTTATAAGTGGATTATTAAATATTGCCCAATTTTATGGATATTATGAGAAAGCATCAATATCAGCAAATAGACTTAAAATAACATGTCCACAACTCTATTGGGCTTTGTATTTTCAAAAACTGGAAATGTTATATTTTATAGTTGAACCTGAATTAGAAAAAGGAATTTATTTAATAGAAGGATTTAGGAATAAGCAGGTCAGCGAAGAAGAAGTTGCACGTGTACTTGCACATATGATGGGTGATTGAATTTATATATGAAAAATAAAACATTTAGTAAAGGGTGGTTCAAAAATCTTTTTTATGTATTTATTAAAGAATTATTGTGGTCAAATATGCCCGTTGTAGCCATTTTTATATGGGGGATTGTATCAGTGTATTTCTTCCCCGATGAATGGTGGATTGCATCTTTAATAGGAAGTATTGTAATTGTTGTTCTATTTCTTGTTCTCACATATTTAAGTGAAAGAAAAAAAAGCTAAGCATATATGCTTAGCTTTAATTTTTAATAAATTCGTTCATCCCATATACTATAGGCTGATGTTCCTGCTGTTACATGGTTCCATGTAATGGATTTATATTTAAGAAAAATTTTCTCATACGGCATTAACTCATTACTATTAATTGAATTTGGATAAGTACAGGAAATATCAACAATAGTTGCTTCTGTAATTTTTACTTCATAAAAAATCTCTGACTGCCCTGTCTGACTTGTCCTATAAAAAATAAAAACACCATTCAATGATTCGTTAGAATCTATAGCCATAGCCAACAATGGGGATGATTTATCAATAGGCTTGATAAATTGTATGGGATGATGACTTACGTTCTAGTTACGAGTTATTGCGTGATTTAGACTGAGTACCTGTATTTGATCTTCATGTCCTTTTTGGTATCGATTCCCTATAGAATCGAGGGTTGAGCATCCAGCTGATATTAAGCCTTGTTTCTTACCATTTAATGTTAGATAAATCATGTATGACATAAAGATTACCATCCTAGTTTTTTATTCAAATGATGTTAACTCGATATTTGGGCTAAAGAAAAAAGTAACTTAACATATAAAAAAACTTATGAATACCGGAAGGATTTTTTCAGTGAAAAGTTAACTGTGTTTCCCTCCAAAACATAGCTCACGAGCAGTTAAAATCACATACTCGGCCCATAATTACGATAAGGTTTATTTTTCAGCGCCGGTTGCTCTAACTTCTGCTACCTTATCGCTTGTTCTGTTTGTAAAAACTCTCAAACTGTTGGAGCTGCGCTGTCCATTCGGTCACACAATTGTTTAAGTAATCGACTTGTTTCAACAACGTGACGTTTTCTTCCGAGGCTCACTCGAACATGTTTTGCAAGGAGAACTCTATTTACGATTTTGTATAATTGCCCTTTTATTTAAATAGATATATACCTGTGCTCATTGAAACTGCTTGATTTTCGCCCAAATGAGGTTCAGGGTATCCGTCATGAAAATATTCATTACCGATGAACAAAAAGCCGAACTTGAACACCTCCATCACACCTGCCGTGATAAGAGAGAGTGTGATCGCATCAAAGCGGTCCTCCTGGCCTCTGAGGGCTGGAGTTCTGTCATGATCGCTCAGGCCCTGCGTCTTCATGAAACGACCGTTAATCGTCATATCAGCGATTACCTTAATCACCGTAAAATCAAGCCCGAAAATGGCGGCTCTCAGAGCCATCTCAGCGAAACACAGACTCAGGAACTTATCGCCTATCTGACCGCGAATCTTCTGCCTACCACACAGGCGATTATCCGCCTTGTCAAAGAAGCGTGGGATATCCGTTACACCGTTCCCGGCATGAATAAATGGCTACGCCACAAGGGATTCAGTGATAAAAAGCCGACCGGCGTGCCACACAAGTTCAACGCGGAACAGCAGCGGGCCTTTATAGAAACCTACGGGAAACTCAAGCAGGAAGCCGGAGACCATGAGCCCATCCTGTTCATTGATGGCGTCCATCCCACGCAGGGGACGAAACTGGCTTATGGCTGGATGCGTAAAGGTCAGAAAACCGCGGTGAAAACCACGGGAAGCCGTACCCGTCTGAACCTGATGGGTGCCCTTAATCTGGCTGATATTAGTAAAATGGTCGTACGCGAGTATGACCGTATCGACAGTTATCACATCGCCGAGTTTTTCATTGCCATCCGTGAGACCTATCCGGTCAGTCAGAAGGTTCATATTATCCTTGACGGAGCCAGTTACCACCGAAGCAGGCTGGTGAAAGACTGGGCTTATGTGATGAATATTGAGCTTCATTACCTGCCACCGTACAGCCCGAATCTGAACCCGATAGAAAGGCTGTGGAAGGTGATGAATGAACAAATCAGGAATAACCGTTATTTCGCCTCGACGACCTTGTTCAAGCAAGCAATACATCGCTTTTTTACGGAAATATTACCGGAACTGGCCGGGAACCTGTCGTGCCGTATTAATGACAACTTCCAGGTTATGAATCCTGCATCTTCAAGTTAAGCGGGTATAGGTAAATGAGGTTAAGTAAAAACTATAAAACCGGATACCCAAATGTAAAATAAAAAGAGGTTAAAACCTTCTTATTTAAAAATCATGCTCTGAACAATCAAATCACCCTTGAAAACTGACGCTGGTGAATCTGTTGGCGTAAATAAATATCAAAACACATACAGATATTACGAATCAGTAACCGGCCTCGTGGCGTTACCCAAATCTGTTTCTCATTCACTTCAACCAATCCATCTTCAACCAATGGCGCTAATAATTGCAAATCTTCTGCGAAATAGCGGGTAAAACTCAGCCCATATTGCTGCTCAATATCGGCAAAATTTAGACGGAAATTACAGATAAGCGCTTTAATAACATCACGGCGAATACAATCATCTCGGGACAAAGTTAAACCACGCCATAAAGCATGCCCCTGTTTTTCTAATTCCGCATAATAGGTTTTTAACTCTTTTTGATTTTGGCAATAGCTATCGCCCAACATACTGATAGCAGAAACTCCCAAGCCTAGCAGGTCACACTCTTCCTGAGTGGTATAACCCTGAAAATTGCGATGTAATTTCCCTTCCCGCTGAGCGACTGCCAGTTCATCATCCGGGCGAGCAAAATGGTCCATGCCGATAAACTGATAACCATTATTTGTCAGCGTTGCAATTGTTTCTTGCAATATATCCAGCTTTTGCTCGGCACTCGGTAAATCATGCGCTTTGATTTTACGTTGAGCAGCAAATAAGTTCGGCAAATGAGCATAATTGAAAATACTCATTCTATCCGGTGACAATGCTAATACTCGCTCCAGAGTGAAAGCAAAGCTCTCTGGTGTTTGTTTCGGCAGACCATAGATCAGGTCAATACTAGTGGAATTAAAACCCGTTTTGCGGGCACGGGCAACCAAAGCAAAGATAAACTCTTCATCCTGTTCACGGTTCACCAGATGCTGAACTTCTTTATTGAAATCCTGCACACCCATGCTCAGACGGTTAAAACCTTTATTGCGCAAGTGATCAATCATATCCAGTTCAATTTCACGTGGGTCAATTTCAATGGAAATTTCAACATCTGGCAGAAAATCAAAATGGTTACGCAACAATCCCGTCAATTTACTGATTTGGTCTTTATCAAGGTAGGTTGGTGTACCACCACCCCAATGCATCTGACTCACTTTACGGCCAGAAAACAACTTTGCCCGGTCACGAATTTCCCGTTCAAGCCATTGCAAATATTCATCCGCTTTATGCTTTTGACGGGTGACCAGTTTATTACAACCACAGAAATAACAGAGCTTATGGCAAAACGGGATATGGAGGTAGAGAGAAAGCGGTCGTTCAGGGTAACAGGTAGCAGCCTGGATAAATGCTGCATTGTCATACTGTTGATTGAATTCCAGCGCCGTAGGATATGAAGTATAACGAGGGCCGGAATAATTGTATTTCTGGATCAAAGGCAGATCCCAAACGATGGCTTGCTCAGACATGCTTATCCCTTCCGATGTTTTTGCCCATCAAAACGTAACGCTTTCATATGCTTAATATGTTGCGCCGTTGTGACTCTGCGCAGCCGGGTTTTACGCCGCGATAATCGCCATAGTTTACCCAATAACCATAGCAAATAACATACTAATAGTATGGTTATTAGGATCAACCCGCCTCTGATCATGGGAGATTAAATTATTTACCTTTCAACAGTTGCATAATGTCATCCTGCTTCTCTTCTTCACTCTCTTCCTCATCCAGCTTAATACCTAACTCTTCCATCAGAGCATCAATCCGATCCAGCGTAGTGTCAACATAAGCATGCTCTTCTTTAGACAGACTTTCGCCATTTTCCAGACGCTCTAACAATGCATCCAGACGATCGTCGTTTTCCAGCATCGCCAACTCTTCTTGTAGTGACAGACGTGGTTTTGTCTCGACTTTATTAGCAATGACAGGTTTTGTCGGTTGTTCTCCAACGATCAGCGGAACAGGTACTTTACTGCCAAGACGTGGATCACGTTGCTGTTTGCCTGACTGATGTTTATCACCGCTCTGCTCCTGATTGCGGTTACCGGGCGGATTGCCGCGATGTTTTTTCTCACGCTTACGTGCACGCCCTTCCGCATTCAATTCTTCGCGGTTTTTTCTTTTCTGTTTATTAGCAGATGTTTTGGCTGGTGCTTTTTTCTTTAACGGGTTCATAGCCGGTTACTCAGTTTGGTTTATCAGGGTATTGCTGCGCCGGAATCTAGCAGAAACTGCACATATAGAAAAGCGCCGTGAATAACTCTTTATCTTTTAAAAAATATAGCCAAAAATCTCTTATCATTCATGCATGGTTTAACCATCAACAAATATTCTATTACTCTTAGCTTTCAATAAATGATAAATCGATATGCCTATTTTTGATACTTCTTGCTATAAATACGTTTACTTGTGGGTAGTTGGTTATGCTTTGTTATGGATGATAGTGAGTTATTCATTCGACCCAACCGTCCCTTATGATGCCGTCGAAGCATTGAACTGGGGAAAAAACGGCGAATGGGGTTCACCTAAAAATCCGTGGTTAGTGGGTGTAATGATGCTGCCTGCTATCCATATAAGCGGTGTTTCATTGAGTTTTTACTGGTATTTCATTCACTTTATTGCTATCGCGATTGGCATGCTCGGTGTATGGCATCTGGCGTTCCGGCTAACAAGGAAAAAAGAGCTGGCATGGCTTGCCATGCTGACATTGAACCTATCCGGTATTATTAACTTTGATATTATTCCTTACAACGATAATTATCTGCTAATTATGCTATGGCCGTGGGCTATGCTGTTCTTTCTACGAGCCGTGTATGACAATCCGCGTTGGTGGCTGGCATTTGCCCTCAGTTCCGGGCTGGCAGCAATGGGGAAATACTCCACATTGGCACTGGTTGGTTCGGTTTTTCTGTTGACTCTATTTGTGCCTAAAGTTCGACAATGTTACCGCCAACCCGCGCTCTATATCGCACTGGTTATCTGGTTTGTGCTGGTATTGCCTAATTTCTGGTGGCTATGGAACAATGATTTTGCCGCTTTCAAATGGGTAGATTCACAAATAGATAATGGATTTAATCTACACACTACCCGATCGTTATTATCGGTATTTTATCCGCTGATTATCGTTGGCATTATTATCTATCAGCTTGGCGGCCGTATTAGCTGGCCGAAGGAGCAACCGAACCGATTGGTAAACATTATCATCTTGTTGCCATTACTGATTATCTACTGCTGGTTCTCATTCAATAAGGGGGGAAGAATGACAGAATGGCTGCACCCCTTTATGTCCGTTTCATCAGCGCTGTTGGTTGGTTCTATTACTCGTTTTCCACAGAAATCATTACGCAATACCCTGAGAGGGCTGATTGTCGTCGCAGGGTTGATTCTGATGGGATATGTACTGATTATGGCAGCCAATATTCGCGGTGCCGGCCATAAATTCGAAGGTATCAAAGATTTTTCCTGGCAACTAGAACAACGCTGGCATCAACGCTATTCGACACCGCTCCATTATGTCGGGGGCGAATACTTGCATCAGTGGCTGACTGTTTACGCGCCAAGTCAGCCAGAGACTATTCAACCTTGGATATCAGGAGAGCAGGCACCCAATATCTACAACCGCCATGTTAAGGAAAGCGATATTATACGTGACGGTGCTATTCTGGTAGGTGCAAAGGGAAAAACCTGCGAACAAGAAGATTTTCACAGTGTTTTGCAAGACTGGTCAAAATTAAGAATAAATAGTAAGGAAGAATTTCTTTTCCAGCCCGAACCTGAAACGAAACCAATACTGATCTGTGTAGGTTTTGTGTCACCGGAAAAATATCAGTAGTTTTCTCTGAAATTTGAAAGCCTGATTTAACAGGCTTTCAACACTTCATACACCGTTAATGCGTATCTACAAATACCATTTTCAATACAAACAATAACGTCACCATCACCACACAAGGACTGATTTCACGCCAGCGGCCAGTTCCGGTTTTCATGGCGCAATAAGCAATGAGTCCGCCCAAAACCGTTAATAAGAACCCTTTTACACTACGATGGCGTGAGTGTTCTATCTGAGAGATATTTTTCAATTGGTCATTAATGGGTTGAGTAGGCCGCGGGAACTGCCCCCGCAACCTCTCGACTCATACCGCTCCCATCAGCAAACACACCTGTCATTCCTGCCCGCCAATAGGCAAACAACCCCTTATGCTTCTTTACGGCAGCCGCTTGAGGGGGTTTGAAGCCAGCTTCCGACAGCGGACTTCGATGGGCCTGCCACCCTCTCCTCCTGAGCTTATGCTACATACTGGCTGCGTTCCCTATGCTGCTAGTTTGTATGCCTGCGGCACACTTTCTATAATAAAACGTTTTGATAACATCAGTTTGTCCCATGCAGCAAGAACTTGTGCTTTCATATTACGCCTCTTTTTAGTAATGAAAGTCACTTCTGCCTTCGCTAAGTCATTGACGAGAGGTTGACTGAGATAACCTTTATCTGCGTAAAGAGAGCCGCTTAATCCTTTAGTCAAGTCACGCACAGGTTCTCGGATCCACATTGTCTGCCGTGAGTTTGACCGAGATGATTTCACCTTGATGATTAATGACCAAATGTAATTTGAACCCATAAAACCATCCCATCGTGTTTTTTCCTCGTTTCGCCATCCCCCTCAAAGACCTTATGACGGGGAATGCGAATATGATGGCAAACACGAAGGCTTGTGGAATCGATAAAAACAATCCCTGTTGGTTTGAGTCAAGTAACTACAAAACGGAACTAAAACAGAAGACGCAATCCCAACGAAACGGGTATAGCTGAGTCAAGCCGGAAAATCTTTGTGATGATACTGCCAAATATCCGTAAATCAGCAAAAACTGGCGAACCCACTGAGAAAACCTCAACACGCTCTTCAGGTATCCGCCCGATATCCGCAAGGCAGTCTATACAACAAACGCGATAGAATCGCTGAACAGCGTCATCAGACAGGCAATAAAGAAGTGTAAGGTGTTCCCGACAGACAGCGCAGTGCGTAAAGTGATTTATACCCTATAGATTTCAAGATGCATCGCGACGGCAAGGGAGTGAATCCCCGGGAGCATAGCTAACTATGTGACTGGGGTGAACGAGTACAGCCAACAAAGAGGCAACTTGAAAGATAACGGGTATAGGCAAGCCTCGAAAAAATGGAACAGACCAATCTACAACTGACGACAGGCCATGAACCGTTTTATTATTGAGTTCGGTGATCGTCTGAACGATCATCTTTAAATAGAAGACAATTACACCGAACTATTTACAAAGTCCTTCCAGATTAACGATGTTGCACTTATTATGTTAATCTACCTATTTAAAATACCACCTTATTTTGAGTTATTTTTAAACCAAGACTGTTTATTGATCACACCCACTGTGTGATCAATAAACAAACAGCCATATTCTCATCCTGAAAGAAACAGGAGGTATTCCGTTTATTAGAAACGTAAATTATTACCCTTTGAATAACATAATTTTGATTATAATAGGAGTTTTTATGACATTTTATTCCTTTGCCTTTTCCCCTATTCTTATTTCAGTTTTAGGATACATATTATATATACATAATCACGTAAGGAAAGATAACATCAGCAAGCAAATTCAGTATCTATTACTTTTTTCTTTTTTCGTCTGTTTATCTTACCCATTATTCAGTATTTTTATATTCAAATCTTTCAATATATTTGACAGCGTTACATTATTTTCTATAATATCATCAATACTATCGATAGTTATAAATGCAATAATTCTTTATTTATATAGGGAATTAAAATAATGAAAGAACTGTCACAAAATGAGTTGGCAATTATTTCTGGTGCTTCAAATCTAGCAAAAGATATGGCAAAAGGAGCAGCCGCGGGTGCATCAGGGGGGGGCAACAGCAGGTGCAATATTCGGTCCTCCAGGAGCTGGCGCAGGGGCTCTACGTGGAGCAGTGAGTGGAGCAATTGGTGGCGCAATAAAACCTGTATTTGAAGCGGGTATAAATTCTTTTCCAAAAAATGCTTTTCCATTGCCTGTTCAAATGCCTACTTTTCCAATGAATCCAAGTTGGGTTACACAAAGACCAAGATAATAACTTCATTGGAAAATCATATTTCTACTATTCATAATAGAAATAAGAAATAAATTTTTTGTAATAGCCCTGGTATTGCCTGGGGCTATCTTTGTTTAGATAGAATAAGCTATTATTTAATCGTACAATCTTCACAAATTCAAGGTGTGGTGTTTCTTTACCTATAATTTTAACTTCATGACAGCAGTGATTTCGATGCTCTACAGTGAGCCAGAAACATGAATGTCTTTTAAAATAAAACCAGGATCCGTCAGATGTGGTTAAGAAAATCATAATAATTGATAACTTAAATTAAATAATTAGCCCAAAAGCCCATAAGAAGCTTACTTGACATTATGAAGATCTAGTGGCATAGATTAGCGACTTAGTGATAAATCATAATGCATTGACAACAAAATAGACAACAGCACGAAAGAAAACAGTGCGCGGATTCACAATAACAATAGTTGAGAATCATAGTTTTAATTTGGAGGTTTCATTGTTTCGTCAACAGGTGATTGAGAATAGGAAAAAAAAGTGGCGTGGAAAAGCTATTCTGCTACCGGGCATATCCCCTTGGTTAGTCAGTATGTTTAGTCTTTTTTTTCTTATTACTTTTCTTATAGTTATCATCTTTGGTACATATACGAGAAGAGTGAGTGTTACCGGAGAAATTACCACTTATCCTCGAGCAGTCAGTGTTTATTCTGGAGTGCAGGGATTTGTGGTAAAACAATTTGTTAGTGAAGGACAAATCGTAAAAAAAGGTCAACCAATTTATCAAATTGATGTCAGTAAAAGCACGCGTAGTGGCGTTGTCAGCGACAATCAAAGGAAAGACATTATAAACCAGTAGCTAAAGATTGATAAAATGATTACACGGCTTAAAGAAAACAAAAAAACCACACTAGAAACATTAGAAAAAAAAGAAACAATATACTGAATCATTTAAACATTCTTCTGAAATAATTAAACGAGCAGAAGAAGGCATAAATATAGCAAAAAAATATGGAGAATTATCAGATTTATCAGGCCAAGGGATTGATTAATAAAGATCAGTTAACCAATCAAGTTGCAAATTATTATCAACAACAAATTAAATATTACTCGAGTGATCATTGCTCATAGGGAATCAACTATTGCTTCAGTCGATAGGGTTATCCCTCTAATATAATCTGAACTAGTTCAGTCGTTATATGTAAGAGAGCATGCAAAACAATACAACATGTGCTGGACGTGTCGGATTTTAAACACTATCGAATCAACCATAGCACGGAGTTTGTAGACAGTAAAAATGGTCAAAATCATATCAATGAGATAGAGAATTTTTGGAACCAGTCTAAAACGTCATATGCGTAAATTTAATGGCATACCAAAGGAGCATTTTGCGCTGTTTCTCAAGGAGTGTGAGTGGAGATTTAATACACCGGGTGTAAAAGACCAATTACATATTCTAAAACAAATAGTTAAGGGGAAAATATAATCGTTATCTAGGACAGCCCTTTAATAAATAATCTCTCTATCATTAAAATAGGGAGATTATGCCTTAGATATATATACCCTATGGATTTCAAGATGCATCGCGACGGCAAGGGAGTGAATCCCCGGGAGCATAGATAACGATGTGACCGGGGTGAGCGAGTGCAGCCAACAAAGAGACAACTTGAAAGATGACGGGTATATACCCGTAATCATTGAAGATGCTTGATTTTATCCGAAATGGAGATCATTATCCTCGCTATGAAAATATTTATTACATCAGAACAAAAAATCAAACTTGAGCATCTTCACGACACCACTCGTGATGGTCAGGTACGAGACAGAATAAAAGCTATCCTTCTGGCTTCTGAAGGGTGGAGTTCTGTGATGATAGCCCAGGCATTGCGACTCCATCAGACCACGGTTGACCACCATATCAGTGATTACCTTAATCAAGGTAAACTTAAATCGGGTAATGGGGGGTCTGACAGTTTACTTTCCCGGGAACAAACTGATTTTTTAATCAACCACTTATCTCAACATCTTTTCCATCACACACATGAAATCGTGGCCTATGTCGTTCAGCTCTGGAATATTACCTTTAGCATTCCAGGCATGAATAAATGGCTACA